>JBOFWE010000312.1:0-3055 GCA_051653465.1 Selenomonadaceae bacterium
ATTTTAAAGGAGTCCGATTATCGCTACCTCGTCTATCATACGGGAATAAATATGGTCGACCATGTCATCAAAGGAGGCGAATTTTTATGGTGAATGTAAATGAAAAAATGAATACCATGATCCAAAACCAGCTGCTGACAAAACCTGCTGGCAAAAAAAATCGAGGCCATAAGCTGTTGCAGGCCTTTACGCCGATGGGAAAGATCTCCAGACGGCATACCATCCTGCTGGCCGCCGCAGCCTTTGCCGGAATTTTGGGTCTATGGACGCTGCTGATTGCTGTCGTTGGGATTGACCCGTTTTTCCTGCCATCGCCGTCAGCTACGCTTGCAGCCGCACAAACCTTGCTGGCTGATGGTGAATTTATCAAAGGGGTACAGATGACGGTATTTCGCGTTATGACGGGCTTTATCATCGCTGCCGCCATTGCCGTTCCACTGGGGCTCTTGATCGGGACCTACGCGCCTGCTTCCGCTGTACTCGAGTATGTTTTTTCTTTTGTCCGCTATCTGCCAGCTTCCGCCTTCATTCCACTGTTTATTCTCTGGATTGGAATTGATGAACCGGAAAAAATCGCCGTCATTATCCTGGGAAGCCTGCCGCAGCTCGTCTTGATGGTTGCAACGAATGTTCGCAATGTGCCCATGTCCATGATAGAAGTATCCTATACCCTGGGAACCTCCAAAGCCGATGTGCTGTGGAAGATCATCCTGCCAAAATCTTTACCTGACATTGTCGACAGCCTGCGAACCGTTTTAGGCTGGGCCTGGACCTATATTATCGTTGCCGAACTTGTAGGCGCCTCCTCCGGCATTGGCTATATGATCATCCAATCACAGCGCATGATGAACACTTCCCGTATTTTCGTGGGAATTTTGACCATTGGCCTTATCGGAATGATCATTGATATCGTCTTTAAATTAGCACATGATCATTTTTTCTACTGGAATAAAGAAATGCATTGAAATGGGGGTTTTTCAAATGACAGCAGCCGGTCTTGACATCCGAAACGTAAATAAAATCTATCAAAGTAAAAGTGGCAATGTTTTTGCCTTGGACCAGATTAACTTACAGGTTAAACCTAAAGAATTTGTGTCTTTGCTGGGAACTTCCGGTTGCGGCAAAAGCACCTTGTTGCGCATTATCTGCGGCCTTGAAGATGCCACAAACGGCGCAATTTACCATAAAGGCAAGGAGCTCCATGGGCCAGGACCTGATCGGGGCATGGTCTTTCAAGCCTATACCCTGTTTCCCTGGATGACGGTTTCCGAAAACATTCAGTTCGGCTTAAAACAAAAACACCTCGGGAAAAAAGAAGCAAAAGAAATTGCCGAACACTATATTGAACTGGTTGGACTACGGGGATTTGAAGAACAATGTCCTAATTTTTTATCGGGCGGCATGAAGCAGCGCGTAGCAATCGCCCGGGCGCTGGCGAATGATCCGGATATCCTGCTTTTAGATGAACCCTTTGGTGCCCTTGATATGCAGACTCGCGGGGTCATGCAGGAGCTACTCCTTAACGTATGGCAAAAGTCGCCTAAAATGATCGTCATGGTTACACATGATATTGATGAAGCCATCTTTCTTGCCGACCGGGTGGCTATCATGAGTGCCCGTCCGGGACGAATCAAAGAAATTCTGGATATCAATATAGAACGCCCGCGGGATTATCACGTAAAAACGAGTCAGCAGTTTATGGAATATAAAGAACGAGCCACTGAAATCATCCGGGAAGAGAGCATGAAAATTTTGCAGCCCAAGGTGGTCAGTGCCTGAGAAAGGCAGCGAAGCATATGAAATGGTCCATTATAGAAAAACAGGCACAGCCGGTTACGGCCTGGTCGGGTGGGGAAACCAGGGAGATCTACATTGCTCCCGCCGGCAGCAGTTATGCCAGCCGCAATTTCAAGCTGCGACTGAGTTCGGCAACCGTAATAACTGCCGCCTCGACCTTCACCGACCTGCCCGGCTATAACCGCGATCTTATCGTCCTTGCCGGCAACCTTTACCTGCAGCATGGAAAATACAAACCAATAGAGTTAAATCCTTTGGCCAAAGATCATTTTGACGGAGGGCTGCGGACGCAAAGCCGGGGGACCGCTACGGATTTTAACATTATGACCGCCAAAGATGCTGAATTTACAACCATGGTTAAGGTCTGGACAGAGCTGCCAGCAACATTTGCGGCTGTCCCTGAAGAAGGTTTTTTCTATGCAGCTGCCGGGGATTTTATCTGGCAATACGCAGAGCAAACAAAAATGCTTCCCGAAGGAGCTTTGCTGCATATCTGTCAGTCAGAAATGGAAGTTTCCCTGAAAACAGCTTCCATGGAGCCTGTGCTGCTCGAGGTCAGGCTGCAAACAAAATAATTCACCAAAACCAGGCAGCAGAGAAAGAAGGGATTTTTTTGAAAACAAGCAGCAGCAAAACCGCGGCAAAGTTATTGGTCGAATGTTTGGAAAATGAAGGCGTTCAATATATCTTCGGGCTCCCAGGCGAGGAAAATCTTGCCGTCATGGAGGCATTAAAGGATTCAAAAATAAAGTTTATTTTGACACGTCACGAACAAGGCGCCGCTTTTATGGCCGATGTTTATGGGCGGCTGACAGGTAAGGCCGGAGTCTGCCTGGCCACACTCGGCCCGGGCGCGACCAACCTGGTTACCGGCGTTGCCGATGCCAACAGCGACGGTGCACCGCTTGTCGCCATCACCGGACAGGTCGGCACGGAACGGATGCATATAACCTCGCATCAGTTTTTGGATCTGACAAAAATATTTGAGCCCATTACAAAGCGAACAAAACTGGTCCTGCGGCCAGACACCATCAACGAAATTGTCCGCCTGGCTTTTAAGTACGCCCAAGGAGAACGCCCCGGGGCAACGCATATCGATTTACCGGTAGATATCGCCTCATTGCCGGCCCCAGAAAACGAGGCACCCTTACTAAAAGTTGTGGAAAGCAATATCGGCAAAGCCGAACTAACCTCCATCGAAAAGGCAGCAGGAGAAATTTTCCAGGCAAAGTGCCCGGTTATACTGGCCGGCAATGAG
>JBOFWE010000313.1:0-11131 GCA_051653465.1 Selenomonadaceae bacterium
CAGCTCATTGACCTGGCTGCGGAGGATCTGCTGCAGCGGCTGAAAGACGGTAAGATATATCTGCCAGAACAGGCAAAGAAGGCTTTAAAAAACTTCTTCCGGCAGGGAAATGTAAATGCACTGCGCGAACTATCCCTGCGTTTCACGGCCAAGCATGTCGACCAGACGCTGGCAGAATATATGGAGGAGCATGAGATTGCCGGGCCGTGGCCGGTTTCCGGCAAGGTAATGGTTTGCATCAGTGGCAGCCCTTTTGCCGCACATTTGCTGCGGGCTGCCAATCGCCTCTCCTCCGGCTTGCGGTCAGAATTGCTGGCAGTTCACATTGAAACGGAAGATACAAAATTTCCTACTGGTGATGCCGAAGCAGAGCGAATTGCCCGGAATATGAAGCTGGCCGAAGAACTGGGGGCCAAGACACTGACGGTTGTGGGCAACGATCTGGTCGAAGAGGTTTTGAACATTGCCCGCCAGCAAAATGTGACCGCTATCGTTGTCGGCAAGCCGGTGCGCAGTCGGTTAACGGATTTTTTTCGGGGGGCGGTTGTCGATAAGATCATCCGCCGCAGCGGCGACATCAATGTGTATGTCATTCATGCGGAAGCTGAGCTGCATGCTGCGGAAAAACCGATCCGTCAGGTGGTGGCAAAGACGCTTCCCTGGCCGCAGCTTGCGGGAGCCCTGGCGCTGGTGTCTCTGGTCACCGCAGTCGGCTGGCAGTTTCAACAGGAACTGCAGGTTATAAACATTGCTTTTTTGTATGTACTGCCCGTGCTGCTCAGTGCTGTCTGGTGGGGACGCTGGCCGTCCTATATAAGTGCGGTTGCCGGTATTTTAGCCCTGGACTTTTATTTTATAGAACCGGTTTTGACTTTTTCCATTGAGGATGTCCGTTATATCTGGAGTTTATTGATTTTTCTTGTGCTATCAGGTATTATCGGCGGGCGGACCGAAAAGTTACGGCAGGAAATGCGGCGGGCCCAGCAGCGTGAGCGCAGCGTCCGGTCAGTGTATGAATTCAGTCGTGAGATCGCAGCTGTCGGCGACAGTGATTACATTGCCGCAACCCTGGCCAGACAGGCGAGTGAAACCGTGGGGAAAAGAGTACGGGTTATTCTGGGGGATAAAGAGCAGGGCCTGCGTGAGGTATTCCAGTATGATCCGTCGGCGGCCGAGCCGCAAAGCCGCTTTGCTGCCAGTGAGCTCGATCGCGCAGAAGCCGCGGTGGCAGCCTGGGTGTACAAAAACAAGGAAGGTGCCGGCTGCGGGACAGAAACTCTGGCAGGCGCTGAGTATCAGTACATGCCGATCGGCGGGGCCGAGAATATTTATGCGGTGTTTGGTGTATGTTTGGATGGGCATCGATTGCCGCCGGCTGAGCAGCGCCTTGTTGATGCCTGGGTGCGCCTGGCGGCGGTCGCGATGGAACGGGCCGGTCTGGCTGAGCAGGCGCGGCAGGCAAAATTGTTCTTGGAGGCGGATAAGCTGCGAAATGCGCTGTTTAATTCGATTTCCCATGAGCTTAAGACCCCGCTGGCGGCAATTTTGGGTTCGACAGCCAGCCTGCTTGAAGGTGACAGCCTGTATGATGCACAGGATCGCCGCGAGCTGCTACTCAATGTGCAGGAGAGTTCGCTGCGAATGGAACGGCTTATTGCCAACTTGCTTGATACAGCCCGCCTGGAAAGCGGAATGTTAAATATCAAGGAGGACTGGTGTGATATGGAAGAAATTGTCGGTTCAGTCCTGCAGCGCGGAGCTGCTTTTTTGCGTGAACATCAGCTGAAAACGGAGATCGAGTCCGACTTGCCCTTTATCAAAGCCGATTGTGTATTGCTGGAACAGGTCCTGTTCAACCTGCTGGATAATGCCGCCAAATATTCACCGAAAAAAAGTGAAATTAAGGTCCGTATCAAAAAACAGGCAGAGGAAATTGAGGTGGCTGTTCTTGACCGGGGAATGGGAATTCCGGCAGATGAAATCGACCGGGTGTTTGATAAATTTTATCGTGGTCGTCATTTGCAAAAAATATCGGGAACCGGACTGGGGCTTTCGATCTGTAAGGGAATTATCGATGCCCACCAGGGGGTGTTTGCCGTGAAAAGCAGGTCCGGTGGCGGCACGGTGTTTTCGTTCCGATTGCCGCTTGGCCCGGAGCGAATGCGAAAAAAAGAAATCTTAAGCGAGTAAGTCTTATTGACAATATGGCGGGCAAACAAGTATGGTAGAAGTACAGAATGAATTAAATTGTACAGGAATGCAGGGGATGCGTATGGCCGCAGGGTTAAAAGTACTGGTTATAGATGATGAGATAGAAATTCGGAAACTGCTTCAGGTTGTGCTAAAGGCACACGGCTATGAGGTTTCAGTAGAAAAAAATGGAAATGATGGAATTGTTCGTGCTGGCATGATGAAGCCGGATTTGCTCATTGTTGATCTCGGGTTACCGGATATGGATGGTCGGGACGTGGTAAAAACCGTCCGTGAATGGTCTGATGTGCCGATTATTGTATTGACGGTATGTGACGAGGAAGAGAAAAAAATTGAAGCACTGGATTTGGGGGCAGATGATTATATAACCAAACCGTTTAGTGCCGGTGAGCTTTTGGCCCGCATGCGGGTCTGCTTGCGGCGCTGCGGGCAGACGGAAGAATCGCCGGTGATCTCCTGTGGGGAGCTGACCATTGATATTTTAAAGCACCGGGTCTGTCGCGGCGCAGAAGAAGTGAAGCTTACGCCGACGGAATATGAAATTGTCAAACTGCTGGCGCAAAATGCCGGCCGCGTTTTAACCCATAAACAGTTGCTCAAGGCGGTCTGGGGCAGTGCCTATTCGGATACACATTATATACGAGTTTATATCGGTCAGATTCGCCGGAAAATAGAGGAAGATCCGACAAATCCGCATTATATTATGACTGAACCTGGAATTGGTTACCGCTTTATGGGGGATTGAGCAGGGCACAGCCACAAAGGAAAAGAAGCCGCTGGCTAGTGTAGCCGGCGGCTTCTTTTCCTTTACAGGCAATAGATATCAGCCACGAGGGGAACCTCGGCCTTTAGGAGAAGAGGGACTGGTCAGCGGGACTTTTGGCAGGGGACTTTTTGGCTGGCAAAAAAAATCTGCCAAGAAATATAGCCAGGGGAAAAAGCATAAACCAGCCGGAAAAAGAAAAAATTACCATAGCCAGCAAGGCGCCGCTAACAGCCAGAGCCTTGCGAAATTTCCCCGGCAGAATTTTGGCGCCGGCACACATTCCCAGCAGATATACAGCAAGAAAATTACTGGCGGGAACATGGATTAATGGCTCCAAATCCAGTTTAAAAGCATAACTGAGGCCGATGATGATGAGGTTAACCGGCACAAAGGCCAAGAGGGCCTTATGCGGTGTGTGAAAAGTCGGATGGAGCCTGGCGAAACCGCCGGGGAGATCGCCGTCACGAGCCTGGGCATAGACGAGACGGGAAAAACCGGCAATAAAGGTATGCACGGGGCAGTAGCAGGCGATAAAACCTAAGACAGCTACCAATAGACTAGCCTGCTGCCCCAAGCGACCGGCCGTCAGCTGAATCATTGCTGTCAGCGGCGAATCAGCCAGATAGACACTGGTGCCGATGACGGCAAATACGACAGCGAGATAGAGAAAATTGATGATGATAACAGAAAGTGTCAGGCTGATTGGCAGATCGCGGTGCGGGTTTTTAAATTCCTCGGATAGATGGCCGAGCATTTCCCAGCCCATGAAGGCGAAAAAAATAAGTGACATGGCTCTGCCAACCGCTGTCAGACCATGAGGAAGCAGAGGGGAAAAAGCTTTCGCCTCAATATTGGGCAGTGCCGAAAAAACGGCTAACACCAGGATGCAGACAATGGCGATAACGACGCCAACCTGAACTTTACTGGAAAATTCTATGCCGCGATAGTTTAGGAAGATTGCCAGCAACAAGGAAGCAGCGGCGGCTATATGAATGGTTGCGGTGCTCCAGCTAAAAATAGCTCCCAGATAATTGGCCCCGATCAGGGCGGTTACGGGCATTCCAAAAGGCATGGCGCTCAGCATCAGGGCGGCGGTAATCTGACTGGTTCGATCCCCGAAAGCCCGGCGGGTGTAAGCGGCAAAACCGCCGGAATCCGGGAAACGTGCGGCAAGCATGCCGATGACGGCAATCATCGGCAGTGTCAGCAGGCCCATCAGCAGCCAGCTGATCAGGGCGCCGGGACCGGCGATGACGGCAGTAATAGGCGGCAGAACGAGAATTCCGGCGCCAAGAACGGCGCCAACTGTCATGGCTGTGCCCTGGAGCCAGTGTATGCTCTTATTTAAACCAAGTTTTGTTGTCATAAAATAACCACCTGTTGATAAATTCTGTTGCGCAAAAGTTGATTATAGAGTAGCATATATTTAAAAAATGATAAGTCGATTATTTTGGATAAAATAATCGGTTTTACCGATAAGGAGGCACTGGATGATACGGAACCTAGAAACCTTTATTACCGTTGCCCGGGTGCTGAACTTTGGCGAGGCGGCGAAAATGCTGTCCTATTCGCAATCGACGATTTCCGATCAAATTCGTTTGCTCGAACGGGAAGTAGGTGTACGCCTGTTTGAAAGAATTGGCCGCCGGGTATTTTTGACAAAACAGGGGGAGCTTTTACTGCCGGCGGCCAAACGGCTGGTAAAGGATGCGGCGAATTTGAAAAATCTGTTTCGCAGTGAGGCTGAAATGGGCGGGGTTATCACTATCGGAGCGGCTGAAAGTCTTTGCACCTATTGGCTGCCGCCAATATTAAAGGCTTATCGGCAGCTTTACCCGAATGTTCATCTGAACATTCGGGTGGGAAGCTGTGTGGATTTTCCGCAGTGGCTGCAGCAGGATCTGGTGGATGTGGCCTTTAGCCTGCGCGATGAGTACAGGAAACCGCAATTGGTGGAAGAGGTTTTGTTCAATGGTCAGACGGTTTTTATTGCGGCACCGGAGCATGCCATCGCACAAGCAGCTCCCTTTGCGCTGGAACAGCTGTCAGCGCAGACTTTGCTGGTACCGGAGGGGCATGCCGGCTATCCGCAGGAACTCAAAGATTTGCTCGCTGACCGGCAGATCGGAGTAGAGCATATGCTGGAATTTGGCAGCCTGGAAACAATAAAGCAATGTGTGAAAAATGGATTGGGACTCTCCCTGCTGCCAGAACTGGCAGTGGCGGAAGAAATCCGGCGGGGGGAACTCGTCAATCTTGCCTGGGCGGAGCCGATTCTGATTAAGGCGATCATGGTACTTCATCGTGATAAATGGCTGTCACCGCCGCTGGCTGCCTTTAAACAGCTGGTACTGTCAAAAATTGAAGGAGGAGTTCCTCTGCTAGATAATACTATTTCTGGAGCTTAATGGTGATCCTGTTATATTTGGCTTGCTTTTTATATTTATATATCGTAATATATGAATATGATTGAGCGGATGGTCCGCAGCAAATAAAATGAGGAGGCTTTTACTATGAGCAAATACATTATAATCGGTGGGGTTGCTGGGGGCGCATCGGCTGCCGCCCGCCTGCGCCGGCTGGATGAAACAGCCGAAATTATCCTGGTTGAACGCGGCGAACATATTTCTTTTGCCAACTGCGGTTTGCCATATTATATTGGTGGTGCCATTAAAGAGCGCGAGCGCCTTTTTGTGCAGACACCAGCGAGCTTTGCCAAACGCTTTCACGTTGATGTCCGTGTAGAAACGGAAGTGCTGGCGATCGACCCGGCAGCGAAGAAAATAACGGTGCAGGCCAAAAATCGCGGGAGATATGAGGAAGCCTATGATGCGCTGCTGCTGGCACCCGGAGCAAAACCGCTGAAACCGGCAATCCCGGGGATTGATCATCCCCGAATTTTGAGCCTGCGTAATATTCCAGATGCCGATCAGCTGCGTCAGCGGGCGGAGGGGACTCGGGCGATTGTGATTGGCGGGGGATTTATCGGACTTGAAATGGCAGAAAATCTGCGCCGGCGCGGTTTGGAGGTTATGGTGGTCGAAGCAGCAGAGCATATTCTGGCCCCGTTCGATGCGGATATGGCTGCAATTGTGGAAAAAGAATTACAGGCAAAAGGTGTTTCCTTGTTTTTGGGCGATGGGGTGACAAGTTTTACGGGGACAGAGGATTCGGTCAGCGTGACGCTGACGAGCGGCAAAACACTGTCGGCTGATTTTGTCGTTTTGGCCATTGGTGTTCGTCCGGATACGGATTTTATCAAAACCAGTGGACTTGCACTTGGCCCGCGCGGACATATCCTGGTCGATGAGCACCTGCAGACAAATATGGCTGCGGTTTATGCTGTCGGCGATGCGGTTGAGGTGATCGATTTTGTCAGTGGCGAAAAAACAGCGGTTCCGCTTGCCGGGCCGGCCAATCGTCAGGGCCGGGTTGCTGCTGACAATATGGCCGGGCAAAAAAGCGTCTATCGGGGCGTGCAGGGAACTTCAATTCTGCGGGTATTTGATCTCACAGCCGCGGCTACCGGCAGCAATGAGCGCTCACTGAAAAGGCAGCAAAAGGATTATAAGGTCGTGCAGATCCATCCGCTGTCGCATGCCGGGTACTATCCGGGGGCGAAGATGCTTACCCTGAAACTGCTGTTTGCGGGCGATGGTCGGATCCTTGGCGCACAGGCAGTAGGACAGGACGGGGTCGACAAGCGCATCGACGTCATTGCTACGGTTTTGCGTCTGGGAGGGACAATCTATGATTTAACTGAGCTTGAACTGGCGTATGCGCCACCATTTTCCTCGGCGAAGGATCCTGTCAATATGGCCGGCTATGTCGCGGAAAATATTTTGTCGGGGCGGGCTGAATTCATTGCCTATGAGCAGCTTCCAGCAGCAGTGAAGGCTGGAGCGTTGGTGCTCGATGTCAGTACAGCGGGTGAATATGAGGCGGGACATATTCCGGAGGCGATAAACATTCCGGTCGATGAACTTCGCCAGCGTTTATCGGAACTTCGGGTAGACCAACCGCTGGTCGTATATTGTAAAGTTGGCATTCGCGGGTATCTGGCCGAACGAATATTAAAGCAACAGGGATTTTCGGTGAAAAATCTTATGGGTGGTTATACCTCGGTCCTGCAGCAACAGTGAATATGGGGAAGGGGATATTTTTATGGAAGCGCTGAAAGTAATTCTTCATATTGATGAAATAGAAAAGTGGCCTTTAAATATCGGCAATGCCAAGAATTTTATCACGGACATTGGACAAGAAGCATTTTTCATGGAAATTATTGCTAATGGCCCGGCGGTTAAAATTTTTTCTTCGCCGAGTCCGGAGCAGCAACTATTGCTGGAAGAGCTGCAGCTGTTGGCAGAAAAAGGCGTCAAGCTTATGGTTTGCAGCAATGCCCTGCGGGCCAATCAGATCGCTGCAGCTGAATTGCCGCGGTTTACAACCATTGTCCCGGCAGGCATTACGCGTCTGGTAGCATTGCAGCAGGTGGGCTATTCTTACGTAAAGCCCTGAGTCAATCTTGTCTACAGAAAGAAAAAAACTGGCTTCGCTAAAAGCGGAGTCAGTTTTTTTTTGAGAAACATTTTGTCCAGACCGTTGTCGTTCAGGAAGTCTGTCGATAGACTGGTGAAAATAGGAAAAAAGTGTAAAATATAAATGATTTATAAACCCAGTGGCGAGCCAGGGCAAAAATAAAAATCACCTGGCAAAGGGAGGGATATTATGAATTATAAAGGATGGCTGATCGGGCGAATAAGAAGAATTAACGATGAAAAAGTCCTGCGGGTTATTTATATTTTTGTGAGGGCAATCAGCCGGGTTCAATGAGCGGTAACCTTATTCGGCTTTTATGGACGTCAGGGATTGCAGCATTTTTTCTAGAAGTTTCCATTCGGCTTCATTCAGCCGGGCAAGTATATTGATAAAATTTTTTACAAAATCATTCGTATAGTCAGGCCGCAAAATTTTTGCGACAAAATCGGCGATTTCTTCATCACGGCTTAATTCCTGAAAGATTGGTCCATTGCCCGTTCGCAGCCAGGTTTCATTGACGTTGAATTCTTGGCAGATCAGGTCAACATTTCGATTTGTTACATTCCGGATGCCTTTTTCCAGGGCGGATTGTGCGGCCTGGCCGATGCCGATCCGCTTGCCAAAAGCTTTCTGACTGCAGCGCTGTCCAGTTCGCCGGGCATATTCATTGCGTAATAGTCGTATTCTATCGCCTATGGTATTCAAATTGTCACCTTCTTCAGATAAAGGATAACATATAGATTACAACTCTGCAATGATTTGGTGTAGCCAATTGACTGATTGACAATTAAGTTGTAGTATTATATTGCATAATTGTATAGATGGAGGGAAGGGGTTTGCAGTGGGGAAATTGACAGAACAAGAGAAAAAAATTTTATTGAATATCGGGGCGGCATTGCCTTGTCTAAGTGATGAAAATCGAAAAATGTTTATCAAGTTTGGCGAGTTTCTTGTTTTTATCAAACCGGAGGAAGAGAAAATAGAAGAGCTGCCCCTGGAACTGGATGGCAGTTCCAAAGCGAAAAAGAATTTTTTGCAACAATAAGTTTTACATAACGTTTGTGCTGCTAGAAATCCCGACAAGTCGCTTGCAGGAGTACAGTTTATACGTGAATAAATTCACGATTCTTGCAGGCGGCGGGCAATATGCTATAAGGGTTTTACGTGAAGGCAGTTCTGCCGAACAGGGGGAAGGATGTTTTTTGATGAAAAAAAATTTTTGTGGGACATTGAAAAAAAATATCTGTACATATGATAAGGTACACTTTTCTGTTAAACAGGAATTTTCGGTGGGAAAACTGCGGTATGCAGTGCTAGATATTCAAGGACAGGGGGAAGTGCTGGCAAGGCGGCCGGAACATACGGAACGCTGGCGGGATTTTAAATATTCCAATACGCTTTGTTTGGCGGGAGATGAACTTGATTATTTTATCGTGCTGGACCGAAACAGCGGAGAAATAAAAGAAGGTTTGTCCTAATATAGACAATACAGTGTTTATGTATTTTTAAATAATAGAGTGGCGAGGAATACAGAAAGTGGAAAAAATCTATAAAATATATATCAGCTATTCCTGGTTTTACAGTAATGCCTATGAAAAATTATTGAATTTGCTCAATGCCGATAAAATGTTTTCCTATCAGAGCTATGCACTTTCCCGGCAAGAGTACGAATCCTGTCAAACAGCCGATGAGGTGCTGTATGCGGAAATAAAAACACAGATGGAAAAGGCGGATGTTGTGTTGTTTTTGCCAGGCGTTTACAGATTTTATCAGCCATGGATTGATGCAGAACTTGAAATTGCCCGGGAAGAGTTCAGTATAAATAAAAAAATCATAGCCGTTGAACCCTGGCATGCCGGTCGATCCGCGACCCATGCCTTGGCTTGTGCCGATCGGATTGTCCGCTGGCGGACGGCGGCCATTGTAAAGGCAATTGAAGAACTAGGCTGAGATTGGGTTTGCAATGCCGGGGAAAAATATTGACATGACGGCGGCAAACCCGGTATACTGAGATTGGTTTCATGAAATGCGGGACATAGGGCCTGTGTTTATTTTAATATCGGCAAATTTATCGAAAGGTAAAGACGCAAAGCCATGGGTCTACGGGCACTGCCTAGGATTGCCAGGCTGCCAACTAGCGGATTTTAAAGGCTTAACAGAAGCCCCCTAGAGGGCTTCTGTTTTTTTTGTGCAAAAAAATATCTGGGTTGGTGGAGCCGAGATGAGTTTTAGCGAAAGGAGACGACCGAATTACGAGCGGCAACAGGAATATTGTTTTTTTATTGAAAGGAAGAAAAAAATGCAGGTAACAATTCGAAAAAAAATCATGGGCGCCTTTTTGCTGGTTATAGCAATTGTGGCGCTGATGAGTGGTTATACGTATTATAAGATCGGACAGATCAATGATGAATATCAGTCCGTAGCAAAAGACAATATCGAGAAAATTGTATTGGTGGAGGAACTCAACAGCAATATTATTGAGGAATCCGCCATGGTGCGAAAGTTTACGATTACCGCCGATCCTGCAGCGATTCAAGCCTTTAATTCGCTGCAGGAAAAGTCAGATCAAACCATCCGCCGGATGGAAGAGGTTTTTGTCACGGAAAAAGCCAAAAAGGCAATTGGCGAGCTGAAACCGGCCAAAGCCGAGTATGAAAGATTTTCCCGGCTGGCCATTGAAGCCAAACAGAAAAATGATCCTCAGCAACAGCAGGAGGTTATTCGTCAGGGCACAAAATCCTATGATACGGCCAAACAAAAAAGTGAAGAGCTTCTCGTCATGCTCAAGGCCTTTGTTGAAAACGAACAGGGGAAGATTCAGGAAAAAAGCAGAACCAATCAGCTGATGCTGGTAATCATCAATCTCGTCGTTATTTTACTGGCAGCAGCTGTCAGCCTGAAGCTGAGTAACGGAATTTCTTTGGTAGCGGGTGAATTGGTGGAAGAAGCCACGGCTATTGCCGCGGGGAAATTGACATCGCATAAACTTGCCATAAAGTCAGAAGATGAATTGGGGAAACTTGCCGCTGCCTTTAATACCATGAAAGAGAGCATGCGCAGCCTTATTCAAAATGTGGCCCAGTCCTCGGAGCAGGTTGCCTCTTCGTCTGAACAGCTGACGGCCAGTGCCGATCAGTCGGCGGAGGCCGGAAATCAAGTGGCGCTTTCTATCACTGAAGTTGCCCAGGGAGCAGAACGCCAGCTTAGTGCCACTCATCAGATTTCGACGGCGGTGATGGAGCGCTCAGAAGAAGTTCATCAGGCGGCAAATAATGCAAAATCGGCCAATACAGCCTCAAGCGAAGCAGCACAGATGGCTCATACCGGTACCCAGGCGGTAGCCCAGGCCGTGGAACAGATGCAGCAAATTGAAAAAAATGTAATTCTTTCATTTGAAGTCGTAACGCAGTTAGGGGAACGATCCAAGGAAATTGGTCAGATTGTCGATACCATTGCCGGAATTGCCGGGCAGACCAACCTGCTGGCTTTAAACGCTGCCATCGAGGCTGCTCGGGCCGGAGAACAAGGAAAAGGGTTTGCTGTTGTTGCCGAAGAGGTACGAAAACTGGCGGAGCAGTCACAGGAAGCCGCCAAGCAGATTGCTGGATTGATTGG
>JBOFWE010000314.1:0-1451 GCA_051653465.1 Selenomonadaceae bacterium
CCTTCATCCAGGCCCAGTAGCAGGATATTCGTATAATTGACAAAACGCTGGTCCTGGCTCTTGCGCTTTAGCTCTGTCTGCAGCTGATGCTCATCATACATGCCTTTAACTGCCGCACCCCACTGATAAAGATAATAGCCGCCCCAGCCAATTCCGGTCAAAAGCGCAGCGATAAGCACCAGACAGACAAGCAGGCGCCCCGCCTTCACCCTGCGCCGACGCCGCTTTAATTTCCTTTTTTTTGCTATATTTGCACTCGTATTATTTCGCATAAGCGCCTATTCCTTTAATAAGATTTCATTGCGCGCAGCGACAGTATCCGGGTGAATGACATTATTCTTATTCAGCACAAAGGCAATGGATTGGTTGAAAGCAGCCAGCATGACCTGATCGAGTGTTTTTACTGCCGTCAGCCGCCGCAACTCGTCGACCCCCGGATATCTTCGTCCCGGCTCGATCATATCCGCCAAATAAATGATTTTATCCAAATCCGTCATCGACGGTCCGCCAACGGTATGGAAACGAATCGCCTGCCGAATCTCTTCATCCTCGATCTGGTATTCTTGTGGCAGCATGGCCGCCCCAATCGCAGCATGGAGCAGTATCGGCGTTCTTATTTCAATTTTCGTAACCGGCAACTGCATTTCGCTAGCAACCTTAACTAAATCAAGTGTAGCAAAGGTACGGGCACAATCATGCAGCAACCCTGCCAGATAAGCCTTCTCCACATCAGCGCCATAATGCACCGCTAATTCAGCGGCACAGTCGGCAACACCAACTGAATGAAGAAAACGGGTCTTTTTCAATTGTCCCGCCAATTTTTCTTTTATTTCATTGCTGTTCATCTCGACCATATCCTTTTTTGTGTCATCGTAAGAAATTCGCTGTTACAGCTAGACTTTCCTTTCAACTTCATGCAAAAAAGCCCAAATGGGCTTTTATTTGCTTAAAGATAAAGACCTTCCTTGCGGATATATTGTTCCACCTGCTCAGGGACAATATATTTAATAGAATACCCTTTTTTTATCCGGTCACGAATATCTGTTGAGGAAATTTCCAGCTCAGGCGTTGCCAGTCGATGAATGCGTTCCCGTCCAAGCCCGCCGAAGTATTCACGAATGTTATCAACATTCGGCAAACAGCCCTGTCGGGTAGCAGCGATAAACTGACACAGTCCCAGCAGCTCTTCGATCCGATCCCAGGTCGGTATTTCCTGTATAGCATCGGCACCGGTTATGAAGTAGAATTCCGTGTCTTTGCCAAAGCGACGGACGAGTTCATAAATCGTATCGATTGTATATGACGGTCCCGGCCGGTTCATTTCCAGGGAAGACACTTCAAAGTGCGGATTAGAACAGGTCGCGAGCAAGGTCATGACAAAACGGTGAATCGCCGGCGTCACCTGCTGGTTTTGCTTGTGCGGGGGATTAGCCGCTGGTATAAATAAAACC
>JBOFWE010000315.1:0-2633 GCA_051653465.1 Selenomonadaceae bacterium
CTTTTGTGCCTTCCTTATTGCCGGCGCCGACCGAAGGCGAAAAACGCCACAGGGAGAAGCTGCCCGGGGCAAGGGGGTGAATGCGAAGCAGAGGGGGAGCGGGGCGGAGAGTGGACAGGCTTTGCGTGTCCACGGGGCAAGACGGCCACCGGGCCGGAATGGGCGGCATCCCCGAAGTGTTTCCGGCGTGGCGGCCGGCCAAGGCGCCGGATGCGCCGCCGGGCGGACAGCCTGCCGGCTCAGGCAGCGAGCCAAGGCCTGGCCAAAAAGGCGAAAACTTCGAATGCTTCTACTAGCCTCCGGAAAGGGAGCGCTGGCGCGAGGCGTGCTGATCGCGTGATGCGAGCGAGGGCACGACGCGTGCCAGCGCGACCGCGCCCCAGCCCTGCACGAGGTAGGCTGCGCGGCGCTTTTGCCGGGCAGCGAAACGACACTTCAAACGGTTTCGAGCCACCGCAAGGGAAGACGGCGCTGGCAGGGGCTTTGCCTGAGCGGCAGCGCCGCGAATCGCACGGGCCGTGACAGCGCCGCGTTCCCGATTGCCGCAGGACCTGGATGAAAATATCTTTGCCAAGGATCGTATCGTAACTGACGAACACATCACAACCACAAGCATAATCAAACAAAAAACCAATAGCCATAAGGTCACAACCACCAATCAAGGTATCCCAACATAAACATAAAGAAAAAAGAGAGCCGCCCGCCGCGAAAGATTTTTCCTTTCGCCAGCGGGCGGCTCTTTGTATGCTTTTGTTCAACTTTCTGCCAAGCATCCAGTTGACAATTGTGGAGTCTTACAACGTTTTCATGATGTCCATAAAGGCATCAAAGGAATGCGCTCCAGGCAGCGGCTTTTTGTCAAAGATCATAAAGTAACTGTATGTTTCATCGCCCGCCTTTGCCTGCCAAATCTTGCCCAAGTCCAACTTCTGCATCGAATCCGAATTGTCGCGGTCATCGCCTTTGGTCTCCAGCAAGGCGAGCACGCCGGATTTCGTCATCACCATAAAATCAGGATAATGGTTGATATAGCCGTTGATGCCAAAGCCCTTGCGCTCTTTGATGCGGTGCCACCAGCAGACATTGTCAAGCGAAGCCACTTCGGTGATCACGCGATGTTCAAAGCCGTTGAGATTATCTTCCTCCGCCTCATACAGCGATTTGACGATATTTTTACTAAACGCCAGCGGCGAAATCTCTAATGGCAATTGATAGTTCGGCTTACAAATGATTTTTTTCGCATGGATCCACTGCATAAAAACTTTTTTGGCATGATCAGCCAGGAGCTGATCGATCTTCTCATTGATTTTCCTTATATAGGCCCCTGTATTTTGGGCCGCATGGTCCAGCTGGTCGTGATCGAACGTCTCTACAATCCGCTTTATGTACTGCTTAATGTCCTGACTCGCGATCGCGTCTTTTTTCCGGTCAATCGCGCTGTGAATCTTTTCCGTGCATTGCTGAATCTTACTCTCTTTAGGAAATTTCGCGAAATGCTCTTTTATAAATCGGCTTTCCGCCTCCGTCAGCTTCTTATATCGCGGATAATCGTCCGTGCCATACAGGTCGACTTCAAACATATCATCCAAATGCGTAAAATCAATTTCAGTATCTTTATCCCGCAGAGAAAATTCCCGCCACAAGTTTTCCTTAGAGAGTTTTCGTTCTTCTTCCCCGCCAAACAAGCCGCCACAATCCGCCTTGATAAAAAACTGCGGCAGACGAAGCACTTTCGCGTCACGAAATGCGGGCTGCATCTTAAATTGTGTCATCTTTTCCTTCTCCTCCGGGGCCCGTTCCTCCCCAGGCTCTTGGCCAAGTTCTTTCTCGTATGCCTCTGACTGAGCGCGCGCCGCGGCAAGAACAGGATCCAGCGGATCCTCGGCAGGTAAAGCCGGGGCTGGGGCTGGGTCATGACCATTCTCCGCCGGTGAACCATACACCGACCGGGTTTCATCTGCAGGGCGCGTGCTAATCACGCCCCCTGCATTGACGTTCACATCGGAAACCGCACCAGCGCTGCTGCTTGCTGTCGACGGTACCTCCAAAGCAGGAAAATCCAGCGGTTGCGCTTGTGGTTGCCCGTTTTTGTCCGTCACATCTGTGTCTTCGCCGATCCGATATTCCTTGTCGCTAAAGCCTGCGGCATTGAGCCCTTTGATGATGCCCGTGAGCGTCAGGCGAAAATCCACCGATGACGTAAACACATAGCACATATTGAGCAGGGAATCGCTAAACTTCTTCGTATACGGCCGGCGCAAAATCCGCCCCAGGACCTGCTCCACATCAACGGCTGACGTGCGATTCGCCAAAGACGCCAGAATATACGCAAACGGGCAATCCCAGCCCTCTTTCAGCGCATTGACCGTGATGATATAGCGGATCGGACAATCGGCGGCCATAAGATCCGGCACCTGTTTCAAATCGTTGACATCGGCCGTCTTGATCGCGATCTGCTCCGGTAAAATGCCATGCTTCTCGATCAGATCCGCCTTGATCTTGTCAAAGGTCGCCCGGTCGCCCTTGCCTTTCGACTCCGCCTGAAAGAGCACAATCGGGCGCAGAGGAACCCGGCCAGCCATCGCTTCCTGCCCCGCGATGGTTTCCAGCCGGCGCTGCAGCTGCAGCGCATC
>JBOFWE010000316.1:0-3712 GCA_051653465.1 Selenomonadaceae bacterium
TGCAATGTAATCAACGGTCAAATAGGCATTAAGCCAGAAAGTAATATGGTGATTTTGGTAAATGATGAGGGGATTATTGAAGAAATAGGGAAAATGCAAGATGTGAAGATACCAGCTGACTACGAAATAATAAATATAGCTAACAAGTATATACTGCCGGGATTAATTAATGCGCATGTACATCTGCTTTCCAATGGAGGCCGATCTTTGAGGATTGCAGAAAGTAGATGTATGCTTCGTTTTATAAGAACGAGAGTAGGAAAGAATCTTTTAAAATTATACATGAAAAAGTTTGCAATTAATGCGTTGCATTCTGGTGTTACTACTCTCCGTTGTGTAGGAGATCTCTTCTACAAGGATGTGGAGATCAGAGATGAAATTGACAGCAAGAAATATGTAGGCCCTAAGCTGGTAGTTTCCGGATATCTCATCAGTATAACGGGCGGTCATGGGGCTTCATTTTTATCTTTAATTAGTGATTCACCTTGGGAAGCGAGAAAATGTGTTAGGGAAAATATAAAAAATAGAGTTGACCTTATTAAAATTTGTGTTACTGGAGGCGTTACGGATGCAAGAGTGCCCGGAGAAGCGGGCCGATTGCAGATGACAGAAGAGGAGGTAACTGCCGTTTGTGATGAGGCGCATAAAATTGGCAAAATGGTTGCCGCACATGCAGAAAGCAAAGAAGGCGTAAGGGTTGCACTAAGAGGCGGGGTTGATACAATAGAGCACGGAAGTGAAATGGATGATGAAATCATAAGTCTTTTTAAAAACAATCCCAAGTCACTGCGGGGGACGTCTGCACTTATACCAACCATTCATGCAGCGCTGCCCCTAGATAAACTGAATTCCAATATTACCAAGATTAGCCCTATCACGAAGGCGAATTCGTCGATTGTTTATAATAATATGCTTCATGGCTTAAGACAAGCTGTAGCAAATGGAATAAGAATTGGGTTAGGAACGGATGCTTCCATGCCATATGTTACGCATTATAATACATGGAGAGAGCTGGATTATCTTATTAAATATGCAGAGGTTACTCCGGAACAGGCAATTTATTTTGCAACTAAATCAAATGCTGAAATTATAGGGATTGATAATGATACTGGTTCAATAGATGTAGGGAAATCTGCTGATTTTATAGTGGTAGATAGCAATCCGCTAAAAGAAATTAGGACACTAGCAAGGCCGCGCATGGTTATTGCTAAAGGGAATATGATACATGATCCCAGCATAAAAAAGATCAAGAACATTGATGAGCTGCTAGATTCGATCCAGTGAATGGATTTGCATGCAAACTGAACATGAAAGAGTGGCGGGGAAGCGGAAGTACTGTCAAGGAAAATAAACATAGAGGTGATAATTTTGATAGGAATCTTAGTAAATTGTGGAACTGTTATTGGCGGGAGTATTTTAGGTGCGGCTTTAAAAAAAGGAATACCGGAGGAATATAAGGAGATATTGATGCAGACAATGGGGCTGATTGTTACGATTATGGGAATCAGCTTCGCTGTAAATGGCATTTGTAATAGTATATATCATGTGTTATTCATTATAAGTTTAGCAATAGGGGCACTGATTGGACAAAAATTAAATTTAGAAGACAAACTTAACCATATAGCAAAGCAACGTTACGAAAATAGTTTAATTGAGGGATTATCTACGGCAATATTGCTGTTTTGTGTTGGGACATTCGCTATTTTAGGGCCAATAGAAAGTTTTCTCAATGGTGATAATACAATGTTATATACAAATGCCATGGTATGTGGCATAGCATCCGTTATTTTTGCTTCAACCTATGGCATAGGAATTATAATTTCAGCGGTTATATTATTCTTAGAAGAAAGTCTGATCTATTTGTCGACAAGCATTTTATCCGTGTATTTAACGCCGTGCTTATTAAATGAAATGTCCATTATCGGCGGCGTATTGATATTATGCTCAGGGTTTAATATATTAAATTTAAAAAAGATAAAAGTCTTAAATTTACTGCCGGCATTATTTATACCTGCTATTTTCTTTATCATTAAAGGTGGCTGCTAATTACCAAGAAACTGTTTAATTTGCACGACAGGATTACTGTCAATCGAAAATACAGTGAAGCAAGCGATACTTTCTTGTAAAGTGAGCCAGTCTCTCGTAAAATGATGTTGAAGAAAAGGAGGTTCGTATAATGAACTTTGGCGAGCAGATCAAAAATATTAGATCCGAGAGAAAGCTTACGCAAGATCAAATGGCGGCACAGCTCAATGTTTCCAGGCAGGCCGTTTCAAACTGGGAAAACAATCGTAATCTGCCTGATATTGAGATGCTTATAACCATGGGGAGAGTGTTTCATATCTCCCTTGATCAACTTCTTTTAGGGGGCGAGGCTATGAACAACATGGCCAAAAAGATCATAAGGGATGGGCGCGAAGCACACAGAGCAAGAATGAATATGATTAGCAGCTGTATAGGAGCAACGCTGTTGCTGATTGGTATTGTGTGTTTGGCACTTAAATCGGTTTCTGTGGAATACATTGATGCCTATGGCATATTGCATGAAAACTTTTTCCTACTGCCGATTGCGTTTTTATTCTTATTTAGTGGATTTATTGTCTTCTTTGTAACCGGAGTCAAGAATATTATGTCAGTGTCTTGCGATAAAATTGATAATGAAAATAGAAAACACATCACTTATATTGGCATCAGCCTGGGCGCGGTGCTGCTGTGCGTCGGCGGTTTTTTAATCCTTTTGGAAACAAATTCAGGCTGGAGTACTGCGACTCTTGGCAGCATACTGATGCTTTGTGGAATAGTAAGTGTTGTATGGAGTATTTGCAAAAAAAATTGGAAAGGGCAGACTGACAAAGCCAAATAAAAATACGGTGAAGATGAACTTCTTTGGAATATAAAATTGTTTTTTCAGAGGGTGTTATGAGCAGACAAGCGCGTTCTAGTAGGAAATTCTGTTCTTAAATGAATTTGATGTAAAAGATTCCAAGTCTTATTGCGACCATAAAATTATTATCGTGGTTGATGCTATGGGGATGCGCGGTGTTTCCGAATTTTTGATTGGAGGGATATAAATGATTAAATGGATAATTAGTGTTATATTCTCGACTTTGATATATTTATGTACAACAGTGGCGTTTGCTTCAGAAGCGCCAGCGGGATTTTGTGGTTATTCCTGGGGGACACCGCTTGAGGATTTTCCCGACACTACATTTGTAACGCACTTTATTACATCAAAATACTCGTTATACGATATTGATGAAGCAGATATTGATGTGTCAAATTTAATTGGCAATGCTGTGCCGGCTAAAGTCTCGGTTCTTTTTATGGATAACAAGCTTTTTTCAGGACAAATTAATCTTGAACACAAATATGGAGATGCAGTGCGGAAATGGTTGATTGATCAATATGGCGATCCGACTGTGACGGATAGCGGCTATAGTAAAACGGGGGGCTCTTGGGTTAGCTACCGGTGGGAACATGACCAAAGCATAGTATCTTTGTATGTGTTTTTTGATAATGTTAAACTTGAAGTCGAAGATGCTATTCATTATCGGACACAAAGCAATCTCATTAAATGATCAGGCACGTTAGGAGCTGCAAGTCTGATCAGGAGCGAATGACACTGGGGATGTTTATTTTTTTAAATAAGGGCAAGTACAAGATGTCAAGACAAGCAAGAATATTAAGCGGAAAGTAAGTTTTTCTATAAAAA
>JBOFWE010000317.1:0-1796 GCA_051653465.1 Selenomonadaceae bacterium
TTCTTTTGGCATGGGAGAGATCGACAGCGACTATGTTCTGCTTTGGTGGCTTGGGACGCTTAATATCGAGAGTGCCGGCGGCCTGGAATTGAAAGCAACGGTTTCGTCTTTGACAGAGCTGCTGAATACAAAGTTTCCAACGCATCTGTATTATCCGCCGTGTATTCATACGCTGGGGGATGTGGATTGCAAGATTCAGGTGGATGCTTTCAAGATTACAGGGTACGTCCGGAGTGGAACGCGCAGCGTGATCCAGACGAACCTGTCTATAGCGGATGGATATTTAACGCAGGGCAGCATCTGCTTTACCAGTGGGAAAAACACTGGGATTACACGGTCAATCCGCATCAATACAGCGGGTGAAATAACGGTCGTTATGCCGTTTTATTACGTTCCGGCTGCCGGTGACACTTTTTATGTCATACCGGCCTGCGACAAAAGCATGAACTGCTGCCGAAACAGGTTCAATAATATCAACCATTTCCGGGGATACCCATTCATTCCGGTTCCGGAAACGGCGCACTAGGGGGATAGAAGATGGATGAAAGGGAAAAAGAAGAACGTTCTAAAATTGTCCAGGAAGCGCTCACTTGGCTGGGAACGCCGTATCATCATACGGGCCGGGTAAAGGGTGCCGGCACGGATTGCGGGATGCTGATCCTGCAGTGCTTTATTGCTACAGGGCTCATTGATCCGGTGAAGGTGGGGGCGTATGCCATGGACTGGCATCTGCATCGCTCGGAACAGCTGTATCTAGGCTGGGTTGAGCGCTATTGCAAAAAGGTTGACAGAGAAACGCCGCTGCCGGGTGATGTCATTGTATATCAATACGGCCGCTGCGTAAGCCATGGGGCGCTTGTGGTTGAGTGGCCGACGATCATTCATGCATATGTTGGCCTTGGTGTAGTCCTTGCCGATGGCAGCGATCCGGAACTTCGAAAGCGCCAGCGAGGAATTTATAGTCATTGGAGTGATGCATAATGGGAGGCATTTTAGGCGGTGGTGGCGGAACAGTAAACACTGCAGACAGCCGGATCGGCAGCATTGCCATCACGCAAAGCACATACGGCATCGCGGTTCCTGTCATTTTTGGCACGAACCGGGTAGCCGGGAACATGATTGATTATGTGAATTTTACGGCCATCCCGCACACGACAACGACAACCTCGGGCGGTAAAGGCGGCGGGGGTGTAACCTCATCAAATACCACTTATACCTATGAAGTGGCGACGATCTTTTCCCTCGGGGAAGGGCCCGCGCAGGCTGTAAAAAGGATTTGGAAAGATAAATCCGTATACGGGACTCCGGGAGAGCTGCGATTTACGCCATTTCTCGGCACAGCTGATCAGCAGCCTTGGCCTTGGATGAAAGGTGTGCATCCGGAAAGGGCTTTGAACTATCCGAACACGATATATGTTGCCTCGCCGAATATGGAGCTTAGCAGCTCGGCCGGGGTACCGACATTCAGCTTTGAGGTTGCCGGCCGGAATATAGCGAATGGACATGCGGACGCGCGCCCGGTGGATATCATCACAGCCATCTTGTATGATCCCCAGATCGGGGTTGGCTTTCCTGCAGAAAATATGGGGGATATAGAAAGCTTCCGGAATTATTGTATCGCCAACGGCGTGTATTTTTCGCCGGCATACGAAAGCCAGGAGGAAGCACAGGAGCTGATCACGCAACTTCTGCAGGCGTCAAACAGCGCGCCAGTGTGGAGCCAGGGCAAACTCAAACTGATACCGTATGGACTGGAAACCATAACGGCCAACGGCGTGACATATACGCCGCCAACG
>JBOFWE010000318.1:0-2313 GCA_051653465.1 Selenomonadaceae bacterium
AAAAAAACACCGTCCCCGCTCCAAGAGTCCCCGTCAGACAAGGTTCTTCCCATTTATGCAGGGATACCAACGCCGCCTTTGCCAATGCCCCGGCGCGGCAATAGCCGAGTTCTCCCGCCAGGCGGTTCACCCCACAGCGCCGGGGACACAGTCGACAGTGCTCAAGTTCCGTTTTCATAGCTCGCTATGCCTCCCCTTCCTAGTACGAAAGAAAACAGGCAAGAAAGGCTCCGTTCAAGCCTTCCCGCCTGTTCAAAATCAATGATTTGCCATCTGGTAAATCGCATACACATCGTCCCGTGTGAGTTTTTTAAACTCCGCCACGGTTTTCTTGCCGCCATCGGTACACATATCAGCCAGATAAGCCAGGCCGGCCTCATCCTGTACCCCGATGCCAAGCTCCGTAAAGTTGATCGGCATGCCGATTGCCGAAAAATAGCGTTCCATGGCGGCAATCCCCGCCAAAGCCTCCTGCTCAACATCCACGTTCTGGATGCCCCAGATACTGGAGGCAAAATGAGAAAACCGTTCTGGATTTTCCTTGTATACATACCGGGCCCAGGATCCCCAGACCGCTGTAAGGGAGGCACCATGGGCAACATCAAATTTGCCGCTGAGCTCATGGCCCAGCTTATGGGTTGCAAAATCCTTAGGCCGCCCAAGGCCTGTGAAATTCGAATGCGAAACGCTGCCGCACCACATAAGTTCACTCATGGCATGATAGTCATCCGGTTTTTCAAGTGCTACCCGGCCATGGCGCATGACATTTTTTATCAGCCCTTCAGCCACAACATCAGTAAAATCATTCCCATCAATTTGGGAAAAATAGCGATCCATCGTGTGCATCAGAATATCTGCTATCCCATAGGCAATCTGATTTCTCGGCAACGTATACGTAAGCTCCGGATTCATAATAGCAAACCGGGGACGGTTAAGCTCTGTTCCCAGTCCGCATTTTTTCCCGGCAGCTTCATTTGTCAGCACTGCCGAATTGCTGGTTTCACTGCCAGCAGCAGCAATCGTCAGCACTACGCCCAGCGGCAGTGTTTTTTCAAGCTTCATCTTTCCCAGCCAGATATCCCAGATATCCGCATCAGGATTTGCCGTTCCGTGAGCAATCGCTTTTCCGCTGTCGATGGCACTGCCGCCGCCAACCGGCAGTATAAAATCTGCGCCAAAAGCAACGGCCTTGGCAATGGCCTCCCGGACAAAACCAACCCGTGGATTTGGCTGTACGCCCCCTAATGAAATATGGTGCAGGCCAGCTTCATCAAGCATTTTTTCCAATCGGGCGAGCAAGCCACTGCGGATAACGCTGCCGCCGCCATAAACGAGAACAACTCTTGTCCCGCCGTTTTTCTTTATTTTTTCTGCCGTCTTTGCCTCAGCCCCACGGCCAAAGACAATCTCCGTCGGACTATAGTATTCAAAACTCTGCACAAAAATCCCCCCATACCTCTATAAAAACTGTCTGCCCGCGCCAAGACGCCGGCATAAATACAAAAATCCTCATTGTTAAATAGTCAGTCCGGTAAAAACTCCGCCACAGCAATATCCTTTATCGACTCGACAATCCGGTCTGCCTGTGACAAATCCTGCCGGCCCGAGCTTGGATTACGATAAGCGATACAGTACATGCCGGCAGCTTTGGCCGCCTGGACACCAGCCGCAGCATCCTCAATGACGATGCTGTCTTCCGGCCGGACACCCAGTCGCTGGGCCGAAAGCAAATATATGGCCGGATCCGGCTTGCTCTGCGGCAAGTCAGCACCGCTTAAGATCGACTGAAAATATGACTGCAGCTGAAACTTTTTGACAACGGCATCAATCACCTGGCGTCCCGAGGAAGAACCAATCGCTGCCGGAATGTCTTTCGCTTTCAATTCACGCAAAAGCTCCATAGTACCGGCAATCGGCTTGATGCCGCCATCATTATAAAGAGCTTCCAGATAAATCTGATGCTTATAATGAACCATTTCTTCCAAAGAAATCGCCCGGTCATATTTTTCAATAAAATGGCGGAACATAAATTTCGTCGTCCGCCCCATATACTCCAGGCATTCCTGCTCTGTCAGCCGGAGGCCAAAATGGCGAAATGTTTTTATTTTCATCGCCGTATGAAGCGGCTCACTGTCGATAATGACCCCATCCATATCAAAAATAAACGCCTTCATCGCAAGCCTCATTTCTTTCAATCATTATTTTTATTATAGCAGAAATCCTTTATTTTTACGAAAATTTTATTGCCATAAACAGCAAATTTTTTACATCGCTCCAGCGCGGTTTACCAGTTAAGCCAATTATATACAGTGT
>JBOFWE010000319.1:0-1071 GCA_051653465.1 Selenomonadaceae bacterium
CATCACTGGTATTTTGTATTTCCGTGCCGCCTTCAAGAAATTCGGCCACAGCTCCGTTTCCACCGGCAAAAATACCCGCGGGCGTATCTTGCCAAGAATATAGTCCGGCAAAAACGGCAGGTCGAGCGGATAGTAAATAATGCTGTCGGCATCCTTGATAATCCGATTTGCCATCGCATAGCCACTGTTGGTAACAACGGAAACGAGAATCGGATCATCAGGAAATTCCCGACGGAACTCTTTGATCAGCGGGCTGGCCGCAACGATCTCGCCAACCGAAGCCGCATGAACCCAGATACATTGCCGTTTGGCAACACGCGCTAAAGCATCTTTGGGCAAAAGGCCCAGGCTTTGTTTTATCCGTTCAACAAATCCCTTTTCACGAACGGATCGGATCATAAAGGCCGGGATGATCAAAATCACCACCAGAATGGCCGCTATATTGTATAGTATCTGCATACTGTTTCCACCTTTTATCTACACGTTCTTTTTGTTGAACTGAATATCATACAAATTTTTATATAGCCCGCCTTGAGCCAATAGGTCTTCATGTGTGCCGCGTTCCTTGACCTGACCATCTTCGAGCACTATAATCGAATCCGCCTGTAAAATCGTCGACAATCGATGGGCAATGACAAATGAGGTTCTTCCCAGCATCAGCTTGTCGAGTGCCGCCTGCACTACCTTCTCACTCTCCGTATCAAGTGCTGAAGTCGCTTCATCGAGAATCAGAACTCGCGGATTCTTGAGTATTGCCCGGGCAATAGAAATCCGTTGCCGTTGTCCGCCGGACAGGCTCGATCCCCGTTCACCAATTTTCGTCTCATAGCCTTCCGGCAGCCCCATGATAAATTCATGGGCATTGGCAGCTTTTGCTGCGGCCACGATTTCTTCCTCGGTAGCATCAAGTCGTCCATAGCGAATGTTAAACGCGACCGTTCCGCTAAACAGCATGGTTTCCTGTGGCACGATGCCGATCTGCTCTCGCAGGGAATCAAGCCGGACATCACGGATATCAACACCGTCAATCCGAATTGCCCCGGCCGTCACATCATAAAAGCGCGGAATCAG
>JBOFWE010000320.1:0-2816 GCA_051653465.1 Selenomonadaceae bacterium
CCATCTAGAGTTGGAATTATACGATTATGTCAATTGGTTTAATAATCATCGGATTCACGGAACGCTAGGGTACTTAACCCCAGTTCAATTTCGCAATCAAGCCCTTAAAAAAGTTGTCTGATTTACTGTTGACAATCCAGTTTCCCAATTTATATAAATTGACTAAAATAGGACTTTTACCATTTAAATTATCTTTATTATCATCACTATATCCCAATAAGTAATACTTCATTTTTATTCCCCCAATATCATTTATCATATGGATCAAGAGTTTCGTCTAGTAGTGCTTGTTTCATTTTATTCAATTCGTTTCTTACTACATTTTTAAGATTATCAGTTCCTCCAACGCTCTCATATACAGGAACCACTCTTCTTTGTACCTCTTCATGATATTGATTTATATGCCGTCCCTTTGATTAGCTAATTCAACCAAATTATCAAAAGCTTTAGTTATATTGATTCCAAGCTCTTTAATAGCAGGATGCTTGCAAAATCAAACTTCTTACTTTTATCAGAGACAGTTATCGACGTTTCTCAGCATTCTTCACCCATTCTTATTTAAAGAATATCACCTTGCTGGCAAAAAAACAGTCCCATTATTTCCCTTGAATAAGAACCTATTTTTAAATTTTACTTCATAATAAGGTTTTTTGCATAAAAATAGGCCTCACAGGAAATCCTGTGAGGCCTTATATTCTCTATGGAGCGGGCAAGGAGAATCGAACTCCCATCATCGGCTTGGGAAGTATTTTATTTGGAAATTCAGCCCTTTTTTTCTTTCCATCAAAATCAAAAAGCCCTTTATTTTCAGGCCTTTACACAGCTTTCATCAATCTTATTATCTGGATATTTTTTACAAAACTTTGCTCTATTTTATCTGATTTTGCATGATTTTTTTCGCAATAAGGTTTTTTTAAGGTTTTTTCTTATTCCTTTCCAAAACAGCTTTGCCAAAATCAGACTGCGTATATTTATGTTCAGCACCCATTACGATGTTGTCAAAACCACCTTCATGTCTGGTAACAAATTTTTGATAACGGCTTTTCGGTTTATCCGGCAGCGTCATTTCCAATTTTCCGGCCGCAATCAGCGGAAGAATATACCTCTGCATCACATGATACGCCGTTTTCACGCCAACAAACTCTGCAAGCTCCGCCCGTGAACGCGGTTTTTGGCAGAATTGCAACAAGGAATGTTCCTCACTAGGTTTCCCTGTTTTCATTTCCAGCGCAGTATGGACTTCATTATATAAGATTACCGAAAAACAGCCTCTTTCATCGGCAAAAACAGGCTCCCGTAATCCCCATTCTTTCATTGCACGATATATCGTTGGTATTCCAGAATAGCGATTTTCCGTAAGGCCTAAGTCCTCCATCATGGTTGCCAGTACAGGATTTCGCGTATCGGGCTGAACCTTGCCAATATGATCGATCTTGAAGCGCCCATAAATCCCGCCAGGATTCTTAACCTCCAGCCGATCTTTAAAAATCTGTATTTGAATCGGCATGCCTTCTGTATGGATGCTATAATCGCGGTGAATCAAGGCATTCAATACAACCTCACGAACAGCTTCCATGGGATATTCTGTACGATCACGCCGCGCACCTGTCGCCTTGTCAATAATTGTTTTCGTCGACATGTTTTTATGCACAAAGCGCACAGCTTCGTCCAGCATTTCCGGCAGCGTTCCATCAATGCGCCGATTGTCGATGAAACGTTCTCCTATGCTGCCAGTTTCACCGACTTCCGTTCCAGGAACAACGATCGCCGTAATACGCAACTGAGGAAAATAGCCCTGCGGATATTTCCCAAACAACAGCAGGCCGGTTAGCGTCGGCACACGATTTTTGGTTATGCTCATCAATTCGCAAACCTCTTCTTTCGGCAGTGCCGCCAAACGTTCCTTACGATTTCTCAACGCAATCATATACTGATCAAGCTTGTTTTTATCCAGCCTAGCAAAATCTAATTGGTCCAACACACGGATGTCATCCTGATACTTTTTCCGAAAAGCATCATAGCTGTAAATTTCATACTCTGTCATCTGTTCGTCGGAATCCCCTACGCGAATATAAGATCCGGTCAACCGACCTTTGCCTTTATAAAAACACGGTTTATCAGCAATATCTATTTCCGGTATTTCTGCCGAAACAACGATTTTCCCTTCGATTTTGCAACATGTAAAAAGCGCTCTGACAACCGGCTGCATTTGTTTACATTGTTCCGTCACTTTTTTCTGCAGATCCGCTGCATCGTATACGCCAACCACAGCAAAACTCTCGGCTTCCCGTAGGCCAAACAGCAAAATGCCACCACCATTAAGATTCGAAAAAGCAGAAATGGTATCATATAGTTTTTTCGGACAATCTATATGTGCTTCTTTTACTTCTACATAATTAAGCTCTGTATTAAAAGATTGAACTTTTCTAACGAGGTCTTCTACATCTTTTTCTAACATGTCCATCCCTCCTTTTCTCATTATATCCTTTTTAACAAAATAGTGGAATAACTTTATCTATTTTATTAGATTAAATTGTATTTTATTCAAACAAATTATCAAACAGTTTAAACAAAAATCAAAAAAAGATCAAACTATGCAAAATTCATTTGATTAACTTATATAAAACTTTGTAAAATCACAATCTTCCTATTCAAACATACTATTCCATAACATTTTTAATTAAAAAGAGACCTTTGATTAGCAGATAGACACTACACGCATTAAGATCAATGCACTATTTCCCTTAGATGAAGCCATGCCAGCGCAACTATTATTTTCCATCACTACTATTGCCATTATAATAAGCTTCCTGTTC
>JBOFWE010000321.1:0-9754 GCA_051653465.1 Selenomonadaceae bacterium
TTTCATACAAATAAAATATATGAGGAGTGTAGCGCAATGAAGTGGTTTAGCGATTTAAAAATCAAACAGAAACTCAGTATCTTGATTGTCGTCTTCAGCTTAGGGCTCATTATTGTGGGATCGGCCGGGTATATGGCGCTAAAACAGAGCAGTGAGTATACAGATCAGATTTACCGGAACAATCTGACAGAAGTTACCCTGGCCTATGAAAACCGGCTTTATATTGATCTGATCCGGACCGACGTTTTGAGTCTGATGCTGACAACTGAGGATCGAGAAAATAAGCAATTGCAGGATCGCATCGCAGCAACACGCAAACTATATGCTGAAGAGCTGGCCAAATACGATGCCATGCCGTTATCTCCCGTGCAGCAGAAAAATCTGCAGGCAGTAAAGGATACGATTGCCGCTTATCGCGACGGAAATAATGCGACAATTGAACTGGCCATGCAAAATAAAAATCAGGAAGCGTATCAGCTTTATATGAGCAAGGTCTTGCCGGCCTCGGAGGCCACGTCAAAAGCCTTGCAGGTGCTATCAAATGAGGCCAGCCGCAGCGCGGAGCAGATGAATCAGGAGTCAAAGGAAGCATTTGACAAGGCCAATATGGTGTTTATCATGATTACAGTTGTGGCAATTTTACTCGGTGTCTTCATAGGGATAATGATCATAAAACAGATTACCCAGCGCCTTGCTGGTTCGGTGGAGTTTCTTGGCGGGGTTGCAGCGGGAGATTTTTCGCAAAATGTTTCCGAGGGTGATATGGCGGATAAAAGTGAATTTGGGGCCTTGGCCAAGGCTGTGGATCAGATGAATCGAAATGTCAGAACCTTGATCAAACAGCTGGTCAACACCTCTCAGCAGCTGGCGGCAGCATCGCAGGAACTTACGGCCAGCGCCGAGCAGTCCGCGCAGGCTTCAGCGCAGGTTGCTGCGTCAATCAGTGATGTGGCGCAGGGAGCTGAAAAACAGCTGGAACTGGCGATGACGACAAACCAGATTGTTGAACAGATGGCTCAGGGAATCCGGCAGGTAACGGAAAATACCGGACTGGCGGTTGAATCAAGCGGCAAAACGGCAGCAGCGGCGACAGAGGGCGGACGGGCGATTGAAAAGACAGCGGGTCAGATGCTGGTTATTGAACAAAAAACAAAGGATACTGCCGGAGTGGTAGGCGAACTTGAGGCAAAGTCGCAGCAGATTGGGCAGATTGTACAGTTAATTTCCTCGATTGCCGGGCAGACAAATTTGTTGGCTCTTAATGCGGCAATTGAGGCTGCCAGAGCCGGAACAGCCGGGCGGGGCTTTGCGGTTGTTGCCGATGAAGTCAGAAAACTGGCAGAACAGTCAGCGCAGGCAACAAAGGATATAACGAGTCTGATTGGTGATGTACAGATCAAAACACAGTCTGCGGTGGCGTTTATGAATGAAAGCAAGCGTGAGGTGCAGGCGGGATCAGAGATGGTAGAAATTGCCGGCCGGAATTTTGGAGATATTTTGGAAATGATCAAGGGAATTGTCGGTGAAATCAATGAGATTTCAGCAGCAGCCCAGGAGCTGACAGCCGGAACAGAAGATGTGGTCCGTGCCGCCGGAGCGATTGCGGCTGAAACAAAAACGACTGCCGAGGAAACGGAAACGATTTCGGCGGCAACGGAGGAACAATCCTCTTCGATGGAAGAAATTGCTTCTGCCAGCACGCATTTATCCCAGATGGCCGCTGAGCTGCAGGAAGCCATACAGAAATTTAAGGTTTGATTTATAGGAACTTTGATAAGGGACATAAATATGGAGCGAAGTTAAAGTAGTTGCAGCAGGTAATTAACGAAATTTGTCGAAATTAATCTAAAGGATATGGATGCCTATAACAAGACGTATTCTGCTGATATCGGCGCTTATACCCCTGGATGATGGTGGGAATCAGGGGTATAAGCGCAATGTTTTCACATAAAGCGTTGCAGTAAGTGTAAGAAAAATTGGCAGTAAAAATAATTTGCCGGAAGCTTCGCGTGATTGTGGCGAAGCTTTTCTTTTTGCTGTTTGTAAGGTGGCAGCTGGTAGAGGTGGTAGCGTGTGGATAAACAATGGAGAAAAAGTGATCGGAAAAGCCGGGTATATGCAGAACTGGCTTCGCTGACGGAGACAATTGTGCCGATGCTGCAAGAGGGCGGGCGCCAGGGATTTTCAGCAAATGAGATCGCTGGTCGCTTGGATTTACTCCGCAGCAATGTGAGCAAGGAACTTAATTGTCTGCTTGGCGAAAAGAAGGCAGTCAAGATCCTGGGCAAGCCTGTACTGTATTTGTCCCTTAGCGTGCTGCAGACAGCCTTTAAATTGCGGTTGACTTCGCTGGTGTTTGCGGAGATGGAAGATTTATACAAGGAATTATTTGCAATGGAACGAGTGGAACGAATTCCCCCAAAGCACCCAGGACTGGTTACGCTTGAGGCTCAACCTGTGCCAATGGTGGGAAAAGATCCCATAGATATTCAGGATGAAATTTTTGCCAATATTATTGGGGCGGAAGAAGACCTGCAGCTGCAGGTCAAACAGGCAAAAGCTGCCATTTTATATCCGCCGCATGGGCTGCATACTTTGATTATTGGGCCGACGGGAAGCGGCAAGACGACCTTTGCCGGCATCATGTATCGTTATGCGATTGATACCGGAAAGCTTGCCCCGCAAGCTTCCTATGTTATTTTTAATTGTGCGGATTATGCAGAAAATTCGCAGCTGTTGATTTCTCATTTGTTTGGGCATGTAAAAGGTGCTTATACCGGGGCCGAGCGCGAACGACGGGGGCTTATCGATCAGGCTGACGGTGGCATTTTGTTTTTGGATGAAATTCATCGTTTGCCGCCGGAAGGCCAGGAAATGCTGTTTTCCCTGATTGACAGGGGTACATACCGTCGGCTGGGTGAAGCAGAGAGCGTGCGGACAGCAAATGTTCTGATCATTGCGGCAACAACAGAGGATCCGCAGTCAGCGATTCTTGGGACTTTTTTGCGGCGGATTCCACTGGTCATTACGCTCCCGGGGCTCAACGAGCGCAATCTTAAGGTGAGAATGAAGCTTATATGTCAGTTTTTTGCAGAAGAATCAGTCAAGATCAAGGCGCCGCTTACGGTGGCCAAAGAGGTTTTAAAGGTGCTGCTGCTCTATAAGTGTCCGGGGAATATCGGACAGTTGCGCAATGACATTCAGCTGATCTGTGCCAATGCTTTTGTTGAATATGTTACGGGCAAGCAGGGGGATGTGCAGATAAAACTGTCGCAGTTATCGCAAAAATTGAAGGAAGGTTTTTTTGCGATTGATGAGAAGCGTCAGGAGCTGATGCAGAATTTTAACCTCAATGACTGTGAAACCATCACTTTTGATGGTAGAGCGGAGGGACTTTCTGAAAACCTGCAAAATGTGCTGCTTTATGATGAATATCAGACCGGAGACGACTTTTATGATCTGATTTTGGAAAGTGCCCAGAAACTATACAGTGAAGGGCTCGAAACCAATGAAATTCGGGAAAATATTGCCGGCCAGGTACAAAAAAGAATGTATCAGTCGATCCCGAAGGCAAGAGGCAAGAATCTGCAGCTTGATAAAGAAGTGCTGTCAAAGATTGCTACACCGGAAATCGTCCGGATCATAGAACAGGAAATTGAAGCCGCTCCAGAAGTCTTTGGGCGCATTATCGATGCGAAGCTGGTTTACAGTCTGGCCCTTCATATGGAAACACTGATCGAAAGGCTACGGCAGGGGGAAGTGCGGATTTACCCCAACAGTGTCAAGGTCCGTAAGGAGCATCCACAAGAGTTCCGCGTTGCCCTGCAGATAAAAGAGCGCGTCGAGCAGGCGCTTTCGGTCAGCATACCAAGCGATGAAGCGGCATTTATTGCCATGTTCTTATATTCAATGAATATAAAGCGGGAAGGAAACATTCAGGTACTGGTTCTGTCACATGGGAAATCGACGGCGACGAATATGGTCGAGGTGGCAAAAATGCTGCTCGGTTATGACTGTATTCATGCGCTGGATATGCCGATGGAGGAAAAGGTTACCGTCACACTCAATAAAGCGGTAGAGCTGGTCCGGCGCATCAACACGGGTGGCGGGGTATTGCTACTTGTTGATATGGGATCCTTGACGACTTTTTCTGAGGTGATCACCAGTCGGACGGGGATTCCGACGCGTACGGTCCGCATGGTCAGTACGCCGATGGTTATTGAGGCTGCCCGGAAAGCTATGATGCCGAATATGACGCTGGCAGAGCTTGAAGAAAGTGTGTTGACAATGAGTTCTTTTATTGGCGGGCGCGTCAAGGTCGAAGTGGAGGATCAGATCGATTTTTCGCCAGTGAAAAATGAACCAACAGGGTATTCGGCCGGTGTATTTACGATGCTGGAGGATGTGCTGGCTTTTCTGAATGTGAAGAAGGCCTGCCGGGTGCTTGATGAAGTACTCGAGGGCATTGCCGCGGAAAATGATTTTTCCATTGATGATACGATCCATTTAAAATTTTTATTTCATTGTTCCTGCATGATTGAACGAATGGTGCGGAAGGAACCACTGCCGTATAAAAAGTTTTCTCATATCAGACATCAGTTTGGGGAATTGTTTCAATCGACAAAGCAAAATTTTGAACTGGTAGAAGAAGTGTTTGGGATCTCGATTCCTGATACAGAGGTTGCCTATATTGTTGAAATGCTGAATCTGCATTTTTGTCTTCATGCAGAAGCCAGTAGTGCAAAGTAACAGAAAAGCCGAACCGGCGGGGCTGACGGTTCGGCTTTTTTTGTGTGTTGACACACATTCGATACAGATAAGCTGGATTGGTTGACACACATACGCCCTGTCAAGAAACAGAGTTCTATTATTCCGACGAGAATAAAAATTCTAAAAATTAAAATTAATAAATCATCTTGGATTTACAAGCCTTTACGGGCGCATCTCCCCAAAAAGGTAGAACATGATACACATTTGAATGTGTGTTGGCATGCGGCTTGCATTTCTAATAGGCGAACAGAAAAATAAAAGCACTTTGAAAAGCGAGGTGAGAGAATGATTGGAATCTTGTTGTTGACACATGAGGATTTTGGTACGGCGATGCTAAAAAGTGCAGAACTTATTGTTGGCCAATTTCCCCAGGTGAGTGCGATAGGGCTTAACCGCGGTGATGATATTGCCGTATTTTCTCAAAAGGTAGAAGGCGAAATCCAGAAAATGGATACGGGTGAGGGGGTGCTGGTTTTTGTTGATTTGTTTGGTGCCAGTCCCTATAATGCAACGGCGCTGGCCAGCAGCCGAATAAAACAGCAGTTTCGCTGCATAACCGGCATCAGCTTCCCCATGGTCCTGGAATCACTGACGATGCGTGAGGCCTGTTCGCTCGAGGAACTGACTGCGCGTTGCATGGAATCAGGCAAGGATGGCATAAAAGAGTTATTTTCTGAGTTGCAAAGAGTATAAGAGCATAGAGTTTAAAGAAGAAGGGTGATACGTATGTTGAATATTGTTTTGACGCGAATTGATGATCGTTTAATTCATGGACAGGTAGTTACAGCCTGGGCAAAGGTGACAAAGGCAAACCGGATTATTGTTGTTGATGATGAGGTCGCCGCGGATGATTTTATGGTAAAAATTTTGAAGATGGCGGCTCCGAGCTCCTTTAAGATTGGCATCCATTCGATAGCGGATGCCAGTGAGATTTTAAAAGGCGAAGACAGTGAGGAGCGTGTGATCGTTCTCGTCAAGACGCCGAAAACGGTAGAAGCCCTGCTCGATAACGGCGTGACGATCGCCGAACTGAATCTTGGCGGAATGGGTGCCATTCAGGGACGCAAACAGCTTTACCGCAATATTTCAATATCAGATGATGAACGGATGTGCTTTAAATCGCTGCTGCAGCGCGGTACAAAAGTCTACGTTCAGATTGTGCCGGATGCTTCGGCAATGGATATTGAAAAATTGCTCTAAGGTGTTTTATATAGATTAAAAAAAGAAAAGAGGGGAATTAACGTGGAAGTTTCGTTTTTTCAGGCAGCATTAATTGGTTTCTTTTATTACCTTTCATGGAGTCCTTGGTGCACATATGTAGGTTTCTTTACTCTGAACAGGCCGCTTTTAGCAGGGTTTATTACCGGATTGATCCTTGGTCAACCAATGGAAGGTGCTTTAATCGGCGCGGGCATCAATGTTATATACTTAGGGTTTATTTCGGCTGGCGGCGCGCAGATGGGGGATCCTTCCTTTGCCGGCTATGCCGGAACGGCACTGGCTATCATATCCAATCTCGATGTAAGCACGGCAATGGCTATTTCGGTTCCGCTTGGAACTATTGCAACCGTTCTCTGGATTGCTAAAATGACGGTTAACTCCTTCTTTGTTCATTGGGCGGATCGTGAGGTCGAGAAGGGGAATCTCAATATGGTGGGCTTTATCAATGTCGTACCACCGCAGATTCTGTTGTTTCTGGTAAGCTTTATTCCGGCAACATTGGTTGTCTACTATGGTCCAAGCGCAGTCAATGGCATGCTCAGCGTGTTGACGGACAATGTCCTGCATGTCTTTAATGTAATCGGCGCAATGCTGCCGGCATTAGGTATTGCGATGAACTTAAAGCTGATCGGCAATTCGTTTACCATGCCGTTCTTCGTTCTTGGGATCATCTTTGCGGTTCATTTCCAGATGGATATTGTCATCATTTCAATCATCGGTATTGTTTTGGCATTGACAGTAAGCTCGTTGCGAAACAATTCGAGTAGTGAAGCATAGAAAGGCGAGGTGGATATAATATGGCAACGAATAGTCTAGCGAAGCGTGACGTAATAAAATCCTGGTTCAACTGGTTCATGTTTGCGCAGTCCAATTACAATTATGAGCGGTTGCAGGCAACGGCATTTGCCCATTCGATGCTGCCTGTCATCAAAAAACTTTATAAGTCGCCGGAGGAACAGAAAGAGGGAATAAAACGGCATTTGTCCTTTTTTAACACCGAACCGATCTGTGGTTCGGTAATCCATGGGGTTACCGTCGCCATGGAAGAGGAACGTGCCAATGGCAAGCCAATCAGCGACCAGGCGTTTAATGGGATAAAAACTGGCCTGATGGGGCCAGTAGCCGGAATTGGCGATACATTGACGCAGGGTGTAATTACTCCGATCATGCTCGCAATCTGCATTGGGATAACAAATAACAACAATATTGCCGGCCCAATGATCTTTGTTCTGGCACAGTTTTTAATCATGACGACGATCTCATTCAGCCTGTGGATGAATGGTTATAAATATGGCCGGATTGCAGTAGAACAAATTATGGAAGGCGGCAAAATCAATCGTGTGATTGAGGGTGCTTCTGTTTTGGGAACGCTCGTTATGGGTGGTCTTGTGGGGCGTTTTATTCCGCTTAAATTTGCGACGACGCTGGATCTTGGGGGAATGCAGTTTAATCTGCAGGCGGATCTACTGGATAAATTGATGCCGGGTCTGATTCCGTTGGTGTTGACGTTGGTTGTACTCAAGATGGTAAAAGCCGGGGTATCACCAATTAAACTGATGGGGATATTGATCGCGTTCGGTGCTATTACGGGGATTCTGGGTATCTTCTGATTGCTGCTCAGCGCGGATGTCCCGAAATTTTAACAGAGAAATATGCTTTTAGCGGCAGGCAATGCTTGCCCTGTCGCTAAAAAGCGTCTGGCGACAGACTTTGGCTTGTCTGCTGGGCGGAAAGAGGTGGATGAATATGCAGTTGACACTGGAAAATGTGGATAGTTTAAAAATTACGGATTACATTGGGGGCGAGCTTTCTTGTACCTGCGGCAGACCGCATACAATTGCCATGGATAAAATCCTCATTGAAGAGGGGGCCATCAAAAAGACAGGGCAGGTGCTACAAGAGCTTGGTTATAAAAAAGCACTGCTTGTAGCCGATGATAACACCTGGGAAGCGGCTGGTAAAATGGCAGCCAAGTCTCTGGAGAAGGCGGGAATACACTATAAAGTCTGTGTTTTTCAGCGACAGCAGGATGATTTGGTGCCGGATGAAACGGCAGCCGGCAAGATTTTTATTCAGGCGGATCGCGATGTTGATGTGATTTTAAGCGTGGGTTCAGGTGTACTCAATGACCTTGGCAAATTCGTCAGCTATAAGCTTGGCATTGATTCCGTTATTGTGGCAACTGCACCGTCGATGGATGGCTTTGCCTCGACAGGGGCGGCGCTGATTGTCGGTGATCTCAAGACTTCCTATAATGTATCCTGCCCGCGGGCAGTTATTGGGGATGTTGATATTTTACGGGAGGCGCCGATGCCCATGATTATTGCCGGATGGAGCGATATCATCGGCAAATATTCGGCTTTGGCAGACTGGAAAATCAGCCAGATTGTCAACAGGGAGTTTTATTGTGATGTTACTGTGCAAATGGTGAAAAAATCCATACAAACCTGCATGGATAATATTGAAAAAATAAAACAGCGGGATCCTCAGGCAATTAAAAATCTGATGGAAGGGCTTGTGCTGACGGGAATTGCGATGAGCTTTGTTGGCATTTCGCGCCCGGCCTCCGGGTCCGAGCATCATCTGGCGCATTACTGGGAAATGCAGTTCTTATTTGCACATAAAAAGGCGATTTTTCATGGAACAAAAGTTGGCATCGGAACGACCCTTACGACCCGCTTATATGAACTGCTGCGCGAGACAACGGTTGATTTTGGTAAGGCTGAGGAAAAAGCCCGGGCGTTTGACGAAAAGAAATGGCGGGCGGATGTAGAACGTTATTATCAGCAATGTGCGGGGGAAATTTTAACTTTAAGCGAACAGGATCAGCGCAATTCCCTGCCGGACAAGCTCGAACGACTGGCAATTATCAGACAAAACTGGCCTGAAATTGAACAGGTTTTAGCTGAGGTAGCGCCCTCGGCTACGGTAAAGAAAATTCTGCACGAAGCAGAGGCTCCGGTCAAGCCGCAAGACGTTGGAATTGACGGGCAGATGGCGGTAGATGCGGTCCGCATGGCGAAAGAGGTAAGAAACAGATATACCATCCTTACGCTGCTGGCGGATTTGGGGCTGCTCGATGAATTTTCTCAGAAAATTGGACGAGAACTCGTTCGTGACTGGCTTTAATAAAAGGCCGTTCGGTTAACAGGATAAGGGAGGCACTTGTTATGGTAAAAAATGTTGGTGAAATCAGAAGCTTTTTGCTCGACATGGATGGAACAATTAATCTGGGGCAGAAGTTGCTGCCAGGAGCAAAAGAGTTTATCGATTACTTGCAGTCGAGTGGCCGGGATTTTTTGTTCTTGACGAATAATTCTTCGAAAGATGCTGGGCATTATGTACAAAAAATGTGCCGGCTCGGAATTTCCTGTAGTGCCGACAATGTTTTGACGTCTGGTGATGCGACGGTCAGCTATCTGCAAAGCATAAAACCGGGAGCTCGTATATTTTTAATGGGAACACCGGAGCTTGAACGGGCCTTTGCGGCCGGCGGATTTTGCTTAACGGATGAGGCCCCGGACTTTGTCGTGCTTGGCTTTGATATGACGCTGACTTATGCAAAACTGGTTAAGGGCTGCGATTTTATTCGACAGGGAATTTGCTATATTGCGACTCATCCCGATTTTAACTGCCCCGTCGAAAATGGTTATATTCCGGATACCGGAGCGATGATAGAGTTGATCAAGGCTTCTACGGGTAAAGTGCCTAAGATCATTGGCAAGCCCAATAAGGAAATTATTGAAAGTGCATTTCGTAAATT
>JBOFWE010000322.1:0-3165 GCA_051653465.1 Selenomonadaceae bacterium
CCTCTGCCCGCACAATATTGACAAACGGCCGTATTTGTCCGAAGGAATCAAGTACACTTAGATACTCACTTCTTGCCAGATATTCATCTTCGATGGCAAACTCCAGCATCTGCTGGACACTGAGCTGTTCCTGCTGCAGCGCTCCCTTGGCCCCGTAATCATCCGATGTCCCGGCAAACACTGTATTTATCCCCAGCAAAAAAACAAATACAAAACTTAAAAGAATACGCATACTATTTCCTCCTCATCTTATTTTTATAGTCTCATTATAAAATGTTTTTAAGGATTTTAGCAAGAATATTCTAATTTTTAAATTATTATCCTGTATTTTATTCGATAAAATTTAATTCTATATATTTTTTTCTTTTTTTATTTGTATTGACCGATGAATTTCAGCTACCTCCTGCTCCATAAAGCAAATAATGTCTTTACAAGCAACACCCTTTCGTTTCAAGTCTTTACAATTATAGGTACCATACCTGTCTTTAACTTTCATCAACAATCTACGGGCATATTCACGTGATTCATTAGGAATGTCCAGACTTTTCCGCCCCATAATCGCTCCTAAGATAAGCATACTTCCCGTCACAGCCCCGCAAGTCGCACCAATCCCCATGCCTCCACCAAATGCCGATCCGAATTCTACTGGAACAATTTTCTGTCCCTCAACATCATGAAACGCCTTTAACATCGATTCTGCACAATTATAGCCTTTTTTATGATACTCTTCCGCCTTTGCCAAATAAATCGCCCCCGTTTAATCAAACTTTATACATACTATAAATTTTTAAAAACGACCGATCCATACGCTCTACATCTAAACTTGATTTTCCGGCTGAATTCCCAGTTTTTTTCTCCAATAGCGTGAATAAACCGCCCCTAATGGATTATGTCCTAGCACCCGGTCTTTTGCTACCATACAGGACACAGGCATTTCACATGCCTGTGTAAACAGCGCATCATGCCCGACACAGAGGCCAACCGTTATACTAAATTCCACTTCACTTTTATTAAGTATGGTAGCTTGTATCATTGGATTGCACATCGTTTCCCTCGCTTTGGGTTTAATTTGATCCAATTCAAAATCCGCCTTTGCCACTCCACAAATCTTGCAGCAAACCGAAGAAACCTGAAAAAATTTCGACAAATAACATTCTATAAGTTTAGCCTCTTCTGCAAGGCCTATACAAAAGGCCAAGCCAAGCTTTTTATATCCCATCCCATTACAAAATTCTACCGTTTCCTCAAGTCGTGTAAGCCGATTATAGGCATTTGCTTCCGTACAGGCTGCAGCCTTCATTATCGCCAATTGTTTATTCCCATAAACTCCCTCCACCGTAGCAGTATCCATATCCGTACAGTTTTTTCCCTCTATATAACATTTTTTCAATGCACATTTTGCACAATGCAAAAAAACACCTCCACTAAAACAACAAATTTTTATACCTATCGACTTCCGTCCAAGCACAGCCATCGTTTATATTTCACTAAGCATAAATTGCGGCCATTTTATCTCACAAGAAGATGTTCCTTTTTTAAAAGCCCCCTTCCAGCCTGTAACCAAACGAATCGCTGTCGTACTACGGCGATCCATCGCGGTAAGGATGAGATCTCCTTCTTTATGTGCCGGAAGGACTGTTTCAGTCGAAAGATCCAATATTTCCGGCCAAAAACAATCCAGATTGAAATGATACCCAGTCTGACACAAAGACTCCCACGCTATGGCAGAGGACTGTACGCCAGCCAAGCCAAGCTGACGATAAATGGGCACCTCAAGCTTTTCCTGCCATTCCTTTCGACGCCGATCACTTAAATCATTGCTTAAACAAAAAAGCATTCGACATGGACCGGCTGATCGGCCCGAAGCAATCCACTTCTCCAGTAAGTCAACCGTCAAGACACAGGCATTTGCCCCATATGCAACGACATCTTCCCATGGACGCTCCGACATTCCCACCGTCAGTGCCTTTAACGTTTTTGCCCCCTCGATCATGCCCCAGGCTGGACCTTCTTTATCAAATCCATCGGCAACAAGTAATACAGTTGTCCAATTAATACCACAGGCCGCCATCCACTCCGCACAATTCTCTCCCCACTGCATCAGTTCCTCTTCCAAGTAAGGGGTTCTTCCTGCCATTCTAGCCACACTGCTTAAAGGAACGGTAAGTCCTGAGAACAGTTCCCTCTTAGATCGTGCATCATATACTGGCAACTCTGCAATTTTATCCAGAGAAAACTGCGTAAGATCCAGTCCCCGCGCTTTACAGCGCTCATCAAAATCTATATCTTTTTCCTCTGCCCAATGCAAGCAATCTTTCCAGCGAGTCTCTGGCGTTCTTTTCTTTTTTTCCTGTTCCATAAATTTTCAAAACCCCTTTTAAGATTCATTCCGGAAAGACCCGCTGCACATTTCACCAAAAAGCAGCGCCTTTCCTCACTTAATACGCCAGCAGGCATTAAAATAAAAATATTTATACCTACTGGCGCATTTTGTTCATCTATTCTTGTTTCTCTTACCTGTCATAAAGAAATTGCACCTACGGGGCAGACTGCCGTACAAGCCCCACACTCGACGCACGCATCACTGATTTCAGCTTTTTGTTCAACCATACAAATCGCCTCTACGGGACAAACGGCCATACATTGTCCACAGCTAATACAATTATCCTTTTCTACCTGTGCTTTCAAAAAAACCACTCCTTATTTATGAATTTTCTTAATGGGATCCGCAAGAATCCTGATGCTGATGTTCCTGACAAACAACATCATTCGAAACCAAATTTCCTTGTAAATATCTGTTCACAGCATCTTCTGCCCGGCCTTCGGCTCCGGTGATAACCACAATACCTTTTTCAACAAAGATATCTACTGCGCCCTGTCCCATCCCCCCGGAAATAATGACAGAGACACCCATCTCATGTAAAAATTTTGGTAAAAATCCTGGTTTATGCCCTGGATTATCCACTGATGTCCTTTGAATAATCTTACTTCCTTCTGTATCAAAAATATTAAAATTTGTGCAGTGCCCAAAATGGCCCGTCACCATATCTGTTTCGCTGGCTACAGCAATTTTCATTTTTTTCTCTCCTTCTTTGGCAAAGATCTGCTCTATTTGATCGAAATAGTTCCCGGAAAAGGATTCAATTCCCCCCGCATCACAAGCAG
>JBOFWE010000323.1:0-1100 GCA_051653465.1 Selenomonadaceae bacterium
TGTGGTCTGTTTTTGTTCTTTGCCTCGGTTGTGCCGTTTCAATGGTGATATCTCCTATCTGGCCCACTTTCATAAGATCTGAAAGTGGAACCTGCTGGGCTGTATTGTATAGGTATTTCGCCAGTATGGTTGCCTGCAAAGGATGTAAGACAAGATAGATGCCTTGCCTTCCCTGCGGGGCTTGGATTTCAAGGGCAAGCTGTCCTTTGTTTAGTTGTATCTTTAGCAGTACATTTTCGGTTGCTGCCTGTAACGTGTACCATGACATAGAATTCCCTCCTTTTATTTATACGACTTTAGGCCATCGACAAGCTTCTACGGATAGGGGTTACGTTTTTGATATTGCCCTCTGTCCCGGTATCCAAAAGCAGTTTCCTCGGCGAAGGCAAGGCTAACAGTTCCCCACCGATACGTTCAAGTTCAGTTGCCCGCTCGTAGCTTTCGGCAATCTGACTGGCGGCGGTTACGGCATTGATCAGACCATAGCGGCTACTGTCCCGGCCCATAAAGAGCTGGCGCAGGACATCCCCGCGCTCATTTTGGTTAAGGCTGAATTTATCTGCCAGAATTTCTACGGACTGTACCGGATCATGTTCCAAGGGGATTTGCTTGGCTTTGCGCATTTTATCTACGGTCAGCATAAATTTAGCTTCATCCACAGCGCAGCGAACCGTATCTTGGACTTTCATAAAGAAGGCTTTATCATCCTGCGCCAGGGTTTCATCCGAATAGAGTTCATAGGCGGATTCTTCCCCATCGAGTTGCCTCCCGACATGGTAACGCTTTTGGGCATAGTCTTTGACAATAAGGCCATTTTTGCAGACAAGCCTGTAGATTAATGGTTCCACCTTCAGACTGCCAAGACCGACTTCGCTGTTGGAAATAACAAAGCCAGCCTGGACAACATCGCCCACGCTGACTTCGGCTTTTAATCTTTTATTGATGACTTTCAAATATAAATGGCTGTCGGTAACATCGCAACTTTCAATTTCGGCACCTTTCATGTCCTGAATAACGGGAAGTACGGCACTGCAAAGTTCCAAGTGATCCAGCCGACGGTATCGATCGGATAAAAAGGCCCGGACATTTCCGTCCATCAC
>JBOFWE010000324.1:0-1690 GCA_051653465.1 Selenomonadaceae bacterium
CTCTCCCTTGGCGTTGGCGGTGGCATTACCTGGGAATCGGAGGCATCAGAGGAGTATCAGGAAACACTGGACAAGGCTAAGGCTTTGCTACAGGTGATTTGAGGGAGGAATACAGATGCTGTGGGTAAATGGAGAAATAAGCGAAACACAGGCATATTATGATAGTGGATTCCAGTTCGGCCGCGGTGCCTTTGAGACTATTTTGGTCAGAGAAAAACCGCTGTTTTTGGCAGAGCACTGTGCGCGCCTGAACCGGGCTTTAATGCAGCTTGGAATAAGCCGGATCGTAAACCCGGAAACGGTGGCGGCGGTGCTGGCACAGCATCCGGCCTTCCATTGCGTGCTTAAGGTCATTGCCACGGAAAAAAATCTGGTGCTATTGACGAGGCCCTTTGCTTACGGGGCGGAGGTTTACGAACGCGGCTTTCGCCTGCGGATCAGTAAGATGGAACGAAATCCCCGCAGTCATACGGTCTATCTGAAGACGCTCAATTATCTGGAAAATGTGCTGGAAAAGGAGGCGGCGGCAGCTGCCGGTTTCGACGAAGCATTGTTTTTTAATGTAGACGGGAGGCTGGCCGAGGGCTCGATGAGCAATCTGTTTTTCGTCAAAGCTGGAAAGCTGCATACACCGGCAAGAGAAGCCGGGTTGCTGCCGGGGATTGTCCGGGGCTGGGTTATCGAGCAGTTTCCGGTTGTCCAGGGTTTATTTTCTAAAGCAGAGCTGGCTGAAGCTGAGGAGGTCTTTGTCACGAACAGTATTGCCGGTGTAATGCCGGTTACGGAAATAGAGGGGCTTTTTCAGCCGCGTAGCCGCGATATTGTTTTGCAGGTTATGGCCGCTTATGCAAAGCGGATCGGCGAAGGAAAATAAAAACGACAAGCCGCTCGACAGGGGAAATCTGTCTATAAGCGGCTTGTCGTTTTTTAATCGGCAATCTGGCGGATGAATTTTTGCAGGGCAGGTAACAGGGCGATGGTTTCCTCGAGATCAAGGCCGGAGGAACAAAGCAGTTTACGCGGAACACTGGCGGCTTCTTCCTTTAGTTGTTCACCCTTTGGTGTCAGCTTGACGTAGACACTGCGTTCATCGGCAGTGCTGCGAATGCGGTCGATATAGCCAAGTCCCTCAAGCTTTTTAAGCAGGGGTGTCAGTGTGCCGGAATCGAGAAATAGCTTTTCGCCCAGTTTTTTTACGGTGAGGTTATCCTTTTCCCACAGCGCCAGCATGGCGATGTAACCGGTATAGGTAAGCCCCAGTGGCGACAGCAATGGCTTGTATTTGCGAATGACCTCTTTCGAGGCGACATAAAGAGCGAAGCACAGCTGTTTATCCAGCGTTAGTATTTCATCTGCCGGCAGGGCGAGGCAGGCATCCGGGGTCGATGGTTGTTTCATAATAAATCTTCCTCTGCAATATAATTGAATACAATTTAATTTTAATAAATATTTTATAACAAGTCAATATAGTCGACTGCCATTGCCAGGGATTGACAAAATATCGGGTGGATATTACAATACAATTGTTGTCATAAAGCAGACAGCGATTACAATTTAAATAAATGCAGGTAGATTGATCGGAGGATCATGAAGGGGTGCACCACCTTGGGTGCAGCTCTTTGTGATCCTCTTTTTGCGTGCAGGGAAGGAGTAAAGTATGCAGGTGAATGGATGTGAGGAACGTGTTGCC
>JBOFWE010000325.1:0-4123 GCA_051653465.1 Selenomonadaceae bacterium
TCTCACAGCCGGCCCGTTCCAGATACAGCCGCACCTTCTGCCCGATGACAAGCGCCAGGTCACATTCCCGCAGCTCCGCCTGTTCGTTGACTGCTCCCGGATCAGGCTTTCCCGCCGGACTGTGCCCCGGATTGATAAACACCTTCATTGCTCCGCCTTCCCTCTCTGTTTTTTAACGCTGCAATTCCTGCCAGCCGGGCTCCAGCGGCGGCACGGAACCTGCATCCGCCTCTCGCGGCATCTTCCGCGCCGCCGCAGCAGCCCTTGCTGAAACCGAGCCCGTTCGCGGTTAAAGCAAGGCGCCCCTTTGCCAAAGCGCCGCCAAACGTGCCTCTAGCAGGCAGATCCTAAGAGGCCGGCCCTGGCAGGCACTGCGCACCCACCCGCGCTTCCTCCGCATCCGGCGCAGGAAGCGCTCCCTCTGTCTGCTCCCTGCCCGCCAGGGCTCCGCCGCTCACTTCTATGTCATGACTTCCGATAAGTGCATCCTTATCGGACGCTCCGGCGTCCCTCGCCTGCGCTCACGATAAGGCACACTTATCGAAAGTCATGGGCTCCCCGGCTCGCGCGGCGGAGCAAAGCCAACGAGTGGTGCGCCGCGCTTGACAAACGAGGCGCACAGCGCCTGTCTGGCACCTCCCAAGTTTTCATCAGCCGCCCGCGGCAAACATCCCTCCATCTTCAAAGCCCGTTTTCAGTTTCCACGCCGCAAGCCCTTTAAGTAACCCGTATACCGCCATCTCTCACCCGTACCGCGTAGGATGCTTCCTGCTCATAATCATGTGAATACACCGTATATTCACCGGCCAGCAGCCCCTCGGAAATATCAAGACAAGACCCCAGCTGCTTCATCAGTGCCTCCTCCCAGTCATCAAACCCAGCAAAATCCCCCGTCACACGCGGCATCTCTTCCACTGCTGCCATCATCACACCGTCGGCGCCCTCTACCGTGCGCTGCGGCGCTGCCTCGCCAGCTCCTAAAATATCTTGTGTTCCAGCCTCTGGCAAGAAAGCGTTTTGCGGCGTCAGCACATACACCGTCTGACGTCCCTCCTTTTCAAGTCTCAGTTTTTCCGCTTCCACCAATTCGCGCCGGGCCGCGGAAAAAGAACCATGTGACAGCCCGGTCCTTGCCAAAATCAAAGCCTCCTCCAGCTTCCCGCCTCCCATTGCTGTCAAATCCGCATACAAGAGCTGCGCCTTTGTTGTCAACATATCCCCTGTCCTCCTGTTTCAAAAATTCTGTATCGTCAGTCAATTTTAATAACTTATAATTCCACTGGATAGCGAATTCGCATAACGCTGCCCACACACTTTTTCAATCTGTCATCGTACACCATATCATTCTCCATAATCCACAAGGGATCCCCTGCCGCAAATGCACCGACAATCTGCCGGATATCCCGCTTTGTCCGGCCAATATCCCGGCGGAGGTCAAACCTTCGAATCCGCATGCATTTCTTCCCCCTTCGACAACTCCATCATTGTGTATTTTGCCGCCCGGTTTCCAGACTGCGGAAAATGCTGCACATAGCCGCCCTCAATCAGTTCCCGCCGGGCTTTGATGAATTGCTCATGAGTAAGCCCCCCGGCCGCACCTCTGAGCCAAGCCTCCGAAACTACAATGGGAAACCGCCACCTTGCCATATTAGAAAAATACATCAGCGTGTACCAAAGCGCCATCGCCCGCGCCGACACAGGCGAAACCATGCAGGCCCCATGAAACGCCAACAGCTCCCGCAGATAATTCACTTTTCAGCGGGCAGCAGTTCCGCGCCCTGCTCGGCAGCATGCGCAACAATCCACTGATCCGCCTGCTCCACTAAAACGAGTTGCCGCCGGCCGATATGCAGCACGGGAAATCCGTCAATTTTGGCAAACCGCCGGATTGTCCCCTGCCCTATTTTTACATGCTCCGCATACTCCTTGATTTTCATTGTCACATCTTCCATCTTCTTCCCTCCTTATCACGTTTCATAATATACAATATTTCTTACGTGCTTATTATACTGCCACATTTTGTCAGTGTCAATTACATTTCATAATACACATTTCTTCGTTTTTGTTTACAAGTCATGATAATTCACGTATTATTTCATTTTAGAAATTTTATTTTATTACGATTCATAATATTTTATTTTATAAGATATCGTTTTTTAATATCATGTGTTATAATATGAACGAAAGGAGGGTGATATATTTTGACTGAATGGAACCCAACCACATGGAAAACGAATCTCAAAGCCTTCCGCGAGCGGCGCAACTGGAGCCAGAAAGAACTGGCCGATAAGCTTGGCCTCAAACAGAGCACCATCGCCGTCTACGAAACCGGGCTCAACGAACCAAAGCTTGAACTTTTCGTCAAAATGGCGCACTGTTTTGGTGTCTCCGTCGATCACCTGATTGGCAACAACCGGGAAAATGACGAAAACCTCGCCATCTACGAAAAAATCACCCAGCTCAGTCCGCGTGACCGCTTCATCCTCAAAAAAGTGCTCGACGCCTTTGACGACCAAGATCCCATCGCCTAACCGGCTATGACTATTTTCTTTCTTTTTCTTTTCTTTTAAAGAAAGCGTCGTCATGCCAGCCACAAACAGCCCTGCAACCTACGCCGCAAGCCCTCCTGCAAACCATACGGTAAAACGATGTTTATGCACATCTTATCCACAGATTATCAACTGGTTTATCCACAAGAGAGGAGGATCTTTTCCCTATGGCCGTAAAAAACAAACCAACCAACAGCCGCCGTGACAATAACGACGGTTCCATCTATTACAACGCGCAGCGTGCCTGCTGGATGGTCAAAGTCAGCATCGGCTACGATCCGAAAAGCGGGCGCCCCATTCGCCGCACGGCCTCCTGCCGGACAAAAAGCGAAGCCGTCGAGCGAAAAAAAGAACTGCTGAGCCAGTATACCAACATTGCCCAGATTGATGCCGAAAAAATGACGGTCAGCACCTACCTTGACCACTACCTGAAACTCTACAAAAAGAACAATGTCCGTGAAAACACCTACCAGAGTTATCTGAACGCCGCCGAACCCGTCAAGAGCGCCCTTGGCAGAATACGCCTCTCGAGTCTCAGCATTCTGCACGTAAAAGCCATGATGGCAGATTTTATCGACAAGCCCGGCACGGCCAGCCATGGACTCACCGTACTGCGGATGGCCTGCCGCCACGCTGTCGAAAACGGCATGATCAAAAGTGACCCTACCGCTCACATCAAAAAGCCAAAAACCGGCAAACGCCTTGACGTCATCACCCCGGCCCAGTTCCAGACCCTCGTGCGCTTTACCGCCGGCGAAAACCGCATCGCACTCCTGATCGCCTACACGACCGGCATGCGCCCGGAAGAAGTTCTCGGCCTCTACTGGTCAAACGTCAACTTTAAAAAAGCCACCATTACCGTCGATCATGCCGTCGTGCGCGGTGAAGGCGGCCGGGCTCTTATCAGCCCACCCAAAAACAATTTTTCCTATCGCACCCTGAAAGTGCCGCAAAAGCTCATCGCCGACCTTAAACAATGGCAAAAGGAACAGACCGAGGCCATTCTCAAAGCGCAAAACTATGAAAACAACAACCTGATCCTTGCCCGCCCTGACGGCAAACCGATGACCAGCAATCTTTTCTCACAGCGTTTCGGCAACATTGCCAAAAAAGCGGGCCTTGCCATCACCATGAAAGGTCTCCGGCACACGCACGCGACCCAGCTCTTCACCGCCGGCTGGCATCCCAAGGATGTCCAGGAGCGCCTCGGCCACTCCAGCATCGCCACGACGATGGATATTTATACGGCTTATATACCCGCCCGCTCCGAAAACATCGCTGAGTACTTCAACACAATTTATCCAAAATAAAAAATGACGCACCCCAAAAGGTGCGTCATTTTTTCATTTCCTGCCATATATTCTCGTCCCAATTGGTCAACAACTGGTCAACAGAAATTTAAAAGGAAAAGCCTCCCAGTCCCGGGAGGCTTGATTTTACAACTGGTGCGGAAGACAGGACTTGAACCTGCACGTCGTGGACACTAGATCCTAAGTCTAGCGCGTCTGCCAATTCCGCCACTTCCGCCTGCTGTCGTTACCAGCTTCTATATAATATCACAAACCAGCTGAAAT
>JBOFWE010000326.1:0-5023 GCA_051653465.1 Selenomonadaceae bacterium
TATAATAAACACCGAATAAAGGCTAAGCTTGGCTGGCTTAGTCCTGTGAATTATCGATTACGTTATGCCGCAGCATAATAAAAACCGCAGTAGCAATAAATGCTACTACGGTTTGGTCTAACTTTATGGGGTCACTACATTGCTCGGGGGCAAAGACCTGCTTTCTTATCGGGGATTTTAGGATGAAGAAGGGTTGAGTAATAGCTGGAGAGTGTTTGCTTTGACTGGATTGGAAAAACCATATGTGGCTGAGAGTAGAAACAAGCAGCGCATATTTATGTTTTGCCTAAAAGGAATTATCCCTGCAGAAAAAAGAAAATAATGAAATTCTCATCCGGGCTTATGGCCGCTCCATACGACAGTGGATGATTTGAGTTTAGCTTGCTTTCCAGGATGTAGACCGTGAAATCATCAGGGATTTTTCGGCCTGTTTCAAGATACGAGATATGGCCGTTTATGAGCTGCTGCATGAAAACAGAGCGCCTGGGGTCGACGGTATTGGTGACAATGATTTGTGAAGGAATCAGATACGAGTGCCCCCAGTTTTTTTTATCAGCAGAATTGAGTGTATATTGGGCATGGGATGAAAGTGTTGCTTTATATGCCTGAATCAATTCAGGGGGCGCACTGAAGGCCAGCTGTACGCGTTCTCCGCCCTGTAGCAGAGGCGGATTTGCATGAAAAGATATATGAGTTGCCTCTGCTGGGATTTGCAGGGGGAAAATATCAGGAACGTTAAGGGGGCGGTGACGGTAGGCTTCCATGATGAACTGGTATTCAGCAGTATCGTTCAGTGGAAAATCAATCGGCTCAAAACATTCTATAAGTAGGAGAAACACGAAGTTGGCGAAACTGAAAAGAATGATAAACACCAGGCAGGTTAGGGTGAGAAGGCTTTTTAGCCAGGGCTTTAGCATGCGGTTAAACGTGAGTGCATACATTAAAAAACTGAGCAGGGGCGGGACCATCCCTAAAAGAAGGAGAGCTGGCGAGCGGGAGGTAGTGAAAAAGTAAATGAACAGCGATGCCAAAATAAATATAACTAATGTAACTAACGTGAGGCGGGCAAAAAAATCATGTTCCTTTGCGTTCCGTAATAAGTTTTTTGCCATCGTTATAATTTGCACTCGAGCAGCCTCCCTTACCAAATCTAATACATAGATCATATAATATATGGGAGAAAACTGCAAAAATATAGAAACTAGAGGATAAGGGGATTTATTACTGAGAAAACCTGATTGTATATTCTGGTTCCATATTTTTCATAAACGGCTATTGAAATAACAAATTTGACGCTGGCAGCAGATATAAGACGATGCCGAGCACACAGACGATAATGATTGCCGGCGAACTATCGCTATGGGCCTTAAAACTGAATTCACCGATCAAACGCGCTAACCAGAATAAGGCGATTCCGACGAGCAGATCGCGCCCCAAGTCTGTCGTCAGCAGTTCCTGTGGATAACGCAGGCTGAGATAGGCAGTTATAAGCAGGAAAACACAAACGGCTACGGCCAGCATTTGAATGACGGCCCGATTTGTTTTTGACATACGAGGAAGTTCCTCCTGCCAATTTAAAAAATCAAACCGCCAAAACATTGCGTGAAAAAAGAAAAAGAATACATGATAGATTCCACCGGCTAACAGAAAAAACTGAAATATATCCATGGGATCAACTCCTTATGTTTTGTAAAATACAGCTGCAACCGTATTATCCTGCATTTTATTGTTTCTTTCAAATCATATTTGGTATAAAATTAATTCATTACAAGAATAAATGAGGGGCGTTTATGGATTTTGAACAGCTGGAAAATTTCCTGGTAGTTGCCAAGTATCAGCATTTCAGTAAGGCGGCAGAAGAAATTTGCCTGTCGCAGTCATCGCTGTCAAAACAGATTGATCGGCTTGAAAAGGAATTTTGTGTAAAATTTTTTACCAGAACAACGCGTAGGGTTCATCTGACTGCAGCCGGAAGAGAATTCTGCCAGTATGCAAGAAATATTCTCAATGAACGCGACCGAACAAAACAGCAGATGCGAAAGTATACAGCCCTGGAGGCAGGCAGCATTATCCTGGGCTCTTCCTCTCCACTGACCAATCTGTTGAATTTACCGGCCATTATGATCGCGTTTCAACGGGAATATCCGGGAATCGAATTACAGCTGCGGGAAAGCGGCAGCAAAAACCTGCTGGAATGGAGCAGAAACTCAGCAATTGATGCGGCAATTTTGCCGGTGATGGAACGAGAGGTATTAGCGCGGAATTTTGATCTTTATCCGCTGCTGACAGATAAACTGGTGATTATTGCCGGAAAAAATCATCCGCTGCGCCCAAAAAAACGCATAAGTCTGGCCGAAGCTGCTAAAGAAAAATTTATTTTTATGGACCGAAATTCCTTTGCTCATGCTATTTGTCTGGCAGCGTGCCAGCAAGCAGGCTTTGAGCCGGAGGTCATTCACGAGAGCGGATATCTCGATACGATAGCTGGCCTGGTGGAAGGCGGGCTCGGAATTTCCCTGGTGAATTCGCGCATCGCTGCTGATCTGGCAGTTTATCATGCGCTGGAGGTGCTGCAGCTAAAGGACGCTTGCGATGTCGAGGTAGCACTGCTCAGCCGCAAGGACCTAAGGCGCATTGAATGCATCAAGTGTTTTACAGCTTTTTTGCTAAACTGGCAAAAGGGAATAAGGCCGAAATGAACATAAAACAACGACCAGCCGACATAAGGCTGGTCGTTGTTTTATGTTATCGCCTTGCGGCGCCGAGGGGCTCTTGCGGGTAAAGCTTATCGAGTAAAGTCCGTAAAATTAAGTTGGGGGCGGAGCTGTCGATTTGCGGACGACGATTTCTGATCCAATCAGCATTTTGACGACTTCGCTGTGTTTTTTCTGGATCATTTGGATAAGGCGCTCGACGGCATGTTCCCCCATGGCTTTTTTATGGATTTTCAGTGTTGTCAGTTCCGGGGTGCTGACCGAGCTCATGATCAGATCATCAATGCCGGTGACGGAGATATCGGTAGGGATTCTTTTGCCCAGCCGTTTCAAAGCCTGCATCGTGCTCAGTGCCAGGAGATCATTGGCAGCGAGAATTGCTGTCGGCAGATCGTCGGGATTCAGTTGTTGCAGCAGCATGGCCCCGGAGGCCTTGAGCTCGGGACTGATCGTGTAGATATATTTATTCTCGAGCGGCAGGTTAAAACTGCTCATAGCTTGCTGAAAGCCGCGCTGGCGTGACTTCAGATTATCGAGGTCATAGCTGCAGGTGACATGGCCGATTTTTCTATGGCCGAGATCATGCAGATGCTTCAGGGCCGTGAAAACCGCGAGGGCATTGTCCATGACAACCGCATTGATATTGACGTTGAGCATTTCATTGTCAACGACGACAAGCGGAGCGCGAAAGCGTTTGAGCATGGCGGCATTTTCGGTGCGAAATTCTGTACCGAGAAAAATAATGCCATCATCGTCTTCGCGGTTGATTTCCGCCACCATTTTATCAAAATTACGGGAAGTTACATTGGTGATTTTTAAGTTCATCCCCGCTTTTCGCGTCGAATTTTCGATGCCGTCAATCACCCGGGAGATAAAGTCCCCGTTATGATTAACCATATGGCCTTCATCCCGGTATTTGACGAAGCGGATATTGCCGTGCGGGCTGAGGGAAGTCTCCCGCTTTTGCAGGGTGTAGCCGACCTCGTTGATTACATCCCAGATTCTCTTGCGGGTTGCGGGACCGACGCCGGATTTATTGTTCAGGACCAGTGAAACGGTAGTCTTTGAAACATTGGCTAATTTGGCGATATCTTCTATAGTCATCATAAATGCTCCTCGTCGCTGTTAATTTATATATGCCATAAGACGGATTGCCATTAAGACAGAAGACTGTCGGAAGGAAACGGTGGCAGTATTATAAAATTTTATCATATTTTCTGCCATAAAGATATTTAAGATTTCGCGAATTGTGTTTAGTAGTTGTTTATAAAAAGTTTAGTTGATTATTTCTTGGTTTTTGAGGATTTTATTAATAAAGAAATCCTTATAAATAAAGTTATCACTACTTTTATCACCTGTCAATTTATTTTTAAAAATTTTCGCAATATATTGACATGCCTGAAAAGTGATGATACTATTATGCTAAACAAAATAAATAGTTTACTTATAGTTCAGTGATAATTTAGTTAGTGTTTGTCGTGAAATTAAAGAGGAGGAGTTAACGTGCAAAGAATCCTGAACAAACCAAGTGATTATGTGGACGAAATGTTAGAGGGGATTTATCTGGCGCATCCGGAACTTGTTACATATGTTGACAAGGATAAGCGTTGTCTGGTTTCCACGCGTAAAAAGCAGGGAAAGGTGGGCATTGCCACGGGTGGCGGGTCAGGACATCTGCCTCTTTTTTTGGGTTATGTGGGGCAAGGCTTGCTCGATGGGTGCTGTGTGGGCGGAGTCTTCCAGTCCCCGAGCGCCGGGCAGATGCTGGCGGTGACCAAGGAAATTGACCAGGGGGCCGGAGTTTTATATATTTATGGGAATTACGGCGGTGATATCATGAATTTTGATATGGCCAAAGATCTGGCCGAGGTGGAAGATATTGAAGTTCGTCAGGTTGTTGCCGGGGAGGATGTTGCTTCCTCACCCAAGGGCAGGGAAAACAAGCGCCGCGGTGTTGCCGGAATCTATTATGTTTATAAGATTGCCGGGGCAGCGGCGGAGGCCATGCTGCCACTGGAAGAGGTTGAACGTCTGGCTAAAAAAGCCTGTGACAATGTGAGAACGATGGGGATGGCCCTGACGCCCTGCATTATTCCGGAAAACGGCAAGGCCAATTTCCAGATCGCAGCCGGCCGAATGGAAATTGGCATGGGCATTCATGGCGAGCCGGGAATTGAAGAAAGTGATTTAAAATCAGCCGATGAGATTGTTGATATCATGCTGCCACAGATATTGCAGGATCTGCCCTATAAAAGTGGTGATGAAGTATCGGTGCTGATCAACGGGTTGGGGGCAACCCCTAAGGAAGA
>JBOFWE010000327.1:0-2277 GCA_051653465.1 Selenomonadaceae bacterium
CAAGGGCAGATGTGGACGGCAATGTATATGTTATGTCAAATAATTCATGGAATATTGCATATACAGTAAAAGTTCTTGTCGTAGCGATAAAGTGAGGTGCTTATAAATGTATTACGTTTTCAACATAACAAGTGAAAAATGTACGGCTTATTGTGATGCTAAATTAAATAGTGACATTCTGGAAGAGCAGGGCGAAGTACAGATAAAGGCCGATGTGGTGTATTCTGCTGATGAAGTTCAGCGGTTAGAGCTGCAAGGCAGTAATATTGTTTTGCAGCCAGAAGCAGAGCCACCGAAAGAGGAAAAGCTTGCTGCACTTGATACCGTATATCAGTCGCAGTTTACAGCATTGGCGCAGTCGCTAGGGCTTGCCACGCTTGACGCTAATCAGACCGTTATTGATGGCGTAAAGGCAGATTATGCTGCATTGAAGGCCGAATATCAAGCCAAAGCAAAGGAGATTGGTTAATATGTTCATAAAAAGATGCTTTATTTGTGGAGCAAGAGAAAACACGGAACATCATTGCACGAATTCTGATTGTCCGCGTTATGTCGTCCCAGATACTGCCACGGCCACAACAACAGAAACAAAAACAGAAACAAAAACAAATACGGGCGCTGCTGCAAAATAGCAGTGCCTTTTCTTATTCCCTTTACAGGTGGTGAAATCGTGGCAGATGATGTTATAAAAATTATACTTAATAAATTAGATCGTATAGAGACAAAACAAGACCAGCAGGCCGCACAGCTGACCAGTATTGCCGAACGCTTGGCTGCTATTGAAGTTAAGCAGGTGCAGCAGGATCGGATCAACGAAAAAGTATGTTCATTAGAAGAAGTAAAAGACAGAGGTACAGGCGCAAAGAATGTTCTTGCTTGGATTGTCACTACTGGTATAAGTATAGTGGCCTTAATTAGTGGATTTTTTCGGCAAGGCTAAAATATCTCCCCTGTATTTAGTGATATAATGATATGAGAAACTAGATATAGGGGAGATTAAGTGAAGAAAATTCTTAGAGAAAAAATACCAGATACATTATATAAATATATGCCGTGGAATAATTACACAAAAGAACTCTTTGAAAAACAAAGGTTTTATATGTGTCAACCAGAAAACTTAAATGATCCTTTTGACGCTGATATTAAAGTAAACATGGTAAGTTGCACAGATGAAGAAATTTTAGAGGGATTAATTAAAAGTTTTGAAAAAAATGTAGAAAGGTCCGCAACAGCAGAAGAATTACAAGCTTTGTGTAAAAAAGTTAAAGGCTGGGAAGGTGAAGAATTTAGAAAATATAATCAAAATAAAGTAGAAGAAATATTATCAAAAATTAGAAAAGAAATTGGAATAACTTGTTTTTCTAACAATAGTTTATATGATAAAGAAAATATGCTGATGTGGTCTCATTATACAGATTCACATAAAGGAGTATGTTTGGTTTTTAAATCATCATATAATTGGTCTAAATATTTAAAAAAGGCAATATACTCAAATAAATATCCGTTTATTAATTGGATAAAAATGGTGAATGATGATGGCGTTACTGCTGAAGAAAAAAGAAATAAAATAATCGAGTTATATTATTACAAACATGATATATGGGAATATGAAAATGAATATAGAATAATACAGAATATCAATGAATTGGGACAGTTTCTTCCATTTAATCCCAAGTCTTTAAAAGAGATTATATGTGGTTGTAATATGAAAGATGAACAGGTTAATGAAGTAAAAGAGACTTTAAAAATTTATCCTTATAGGGTTAAATTATGGCAAGCTGAAAAAGAGGAATTTAGGTTCAAATTAAAAACAGAATTTATAGGGATGTATGGTAAACATGAATAATATATGGGGAAAAGTAAAGCCGTGGCTTATCAATCTGATAAGCTGCACGGCTTTTTTTGTGCTTATTTTTCTTGTCGCTTGGGTTATTAACGGGATTTATCAAACACGGTTTGACCTTGCTAGTCTGCAAAATTTTTATCTGATGGTTGTCGCAAAACAGCAGGTGCAGCACGGGATTGATTCGGTTTTTAATTCAGCACGCGGAGAACAGCCGACGAAAGATAAATAATAAAAAACGAGGGATAGGTAATGAATGGTAAATATTTCAGTGAAGAAGAATTCGTTTGTCATTGTTGCGGACAACTGCCATCGAATGGCGTAGATCAAAATTTGATTGACCTTTTGGATGATATGCGGGAAATGGCCGGTCAGCCGCTTTACCTTAATTGTGCTTATCGTTGTGATAGCCATAATGCGGAAGTAGGCGGTGT
>JBOFWE010000328.1:0-1224 GCA_051653465.1 Selenomonadaceae bacterium
CCTGTGTCACTTTGTCGATCAGCCCGTTGATCTGCGTTGCCGCAATGGTTTCTGCATCGCCATCCGCTGAACAATAGATGTATAAATCTACGCTCAACCGCCAAACATTAGGTACCCCGGATCGCACGATACTTTCCCCAGTCTGCGCCTGAAAGAGCGCCGGCTGTTCTGTTGCCGGAACATCGTTCCAATGTCTAAGCTGCCGGCTCGACGTGACGATGGTATCGCCAAGCGGAGCCAGAACAAAATCGAACAAACCTTGATAAATTTCTTCTCTATTCATTTTTTCAACAACTCCGCCACTCCCTCAGTAAGCTCAACCATGATGTCACTGCGCATATCAGCCAACGCCGACCGCAGGAAAGAATGCTCCGGATAATTGATATTCCTCGTAAATTGCTGCACTTCAATCTGCTTTGGGGCTTTCAAAGGCTTCCCGAACGCCTGCCTTATTGTCCTTAAATGTGTTTTTACAGTTTCTGAGCCTTGAAAGCCATACTCATGCCGCGCTGCATATTCAACATTTGTCCCAACCATGCCGACAATAGATCCGTTTTCACTGGTAACTTCCTGGTGTATGCTGCCGCGAAGATTATTGGTGCGAAACCGCAAGACCTGTCCGGAAAGCTTATCCCGGACAACATGGGCCTGCAGCTTGATTGTGATACGATTCATCCGGTCTGTGATTGCAGTCTGAATGCCGTTCTGGCACCGTTCAAAGCGTGCCTGGACGTTTTCACTGCCGATAATAGTTGCTGTAACGCTCATATCATGGTGTCACCCTTTTGTATTGATTTACAACACTGCGGCCGTACTCGCTCAGATCCTTCTGCGAGTACGAGACCGTCTGCTGCGCAATTGTTTTTGATATTTCACCAAGCCGGCTCTTTTCCTTGTATCGGAGCGCCGCCAGTTCAAGGCAGGCAAAACGGATATCCTCCGGCACTTCCGGCAAGCCTTTTGTAAATTGGTAATCATGATCCAGTCCCTCCTGCCGATTCATTTGCCCCAACAAGTAGGCGGTAGATGCTTTTATGAGCTTTGACAGAAAATCATCTTCGGTGTCCTGCTTAAGCCCCAGATAACTCTTGAGCTCTTCCAGCGTAGCAAGATCACTTACCGCCATCTTTACCACCCTTGCCGTCAGGATCGGCAGCTGCTTCTGCTGCAGCTTTTTCTGCTGCTACCTTTTGAGCTTCTGCCGCTTCAAGGTCTGCCCGGCTC
>JBOFWE010000329.1:0-1748 GCA_051653465.1 Selenomonadaceae bacterium
CTGCCTAAGCAGGATTTTACCGTTTAATGTGTAATTAAGGTAAAAGCAAGTGTATTTTACAGGCGTAAAGAGGGGAGACTTAAAAAATGATTCAACTCAGCTATTTTGGACATTCGTGTTTTTCCCTGAGTGACGGACAGACAACGCTGCTGTTAGATCCTTTTTTCAGCGGCAATCCACTGGCAACGATTCGGGCGGAGGACATGGACTGCGATTATATCTTGGTATCACACGGGCATGCGGATCATCTCGGCGATGCGCCTGCCATTGCCCAGCGAACCGGCGCGGTGGTTATTGCGACCCCTGAGATCGGCCGACTGTGTGCACCGGCAGAGGTTCACGGGATGAATATTGGCGGCTCTCACAGATTTGATTTTGGTCGCGTTCGCATGACACCGGCGCTGCACAGTGCTGGCGTGCCGGGCGGCATTGCCTGCGGTTTTGTGATCGATTTTGGCGATATCAATATTTACTTTGCCGGGGATACGGCCCTGTTCAGCGATATGCAGCTGATTGGCCGCAAAGAGCGCATCGATTATGCATTGCTGCCGATCGGCGACAATTATACGATGGGCATTGAAGATGCGGCGGTAGCCGCGCAGCTGCTCGGTGCCCGGCATGTTATTCCGATGCATTATGACACCTGGCCGGTTGTGGCGCAGGATGTTGAACAATACAAACAGCTGACAGAGCAGATGTCACGGGCTGAGGTGCATGTTGTTGCACCGGGAGGGAAGATCGAACTCAGGTGAAAGAAAAACTCATTGTGATTTTGGGGCCGACAGCTGTCGGTAAAACGGATTTGAGCATAAAGCTGGCACAGTCACTGCAATCAGAAATTATTTCCGGCGATTCCATGCTCCTTTACCGGGGGTTTGATATCGGCACGGCTAAGCCTGGGACAGGCGAACAGGCCGGTGTTGTGCATCATATGATTGATATTCTGGAGCCGGAAGAGGAGTTCAGCGTAACCCGGTTTAAGGCAATGGCAGCCGAGCATATAAAGGCGATCAATGCGGCGGGAAAAATACCGATTCTTGCCGGCGGCACGGGACTTTACATAAAATCCCTGCTCGAGGATTACTGCTTCAATGCGACCAAGGGGGATGAGCAATACCGGGCGCAGCTTGAACAGCTGGCGGCGGAAAAAGGCCGGGACCATGTGCATGCACTGCTCGCTGCCGTTGACCCCGAGGCGGCGGCTCGGCTGCATGTCAATGATTTTCGCCGGATCATCCGGGCGCTTGAGGTATATCATATGGGCGGAGAGAAGATTTCCCAGGAAAAGAATGCGCCGGCAGGGGAACTGGTTTATGATACCTATGTGATTGGCCTGAATCGTGAGCGCACGCATTTGTATGCGCGCATAAACGAGCGGGTTGACAAGATGTTTGCTGACGGGCTGGTTGAAGAAGTCAAAGCTCTGCTGGCACGGGGGCTTGATCGCAGCTGTCAGGCGATGCAAGGCATCGGCTATAAGGAAGTTGTCGCTGCCCTCGAGGGGACGATGACGATGGAGCAGGCTTGCGAGCGCATTAAACAGTCAACGCGACATTTTGCCAAGCGGCAACTGACCTGGTATCGAAAGATGCCATATATCCATTGGTACGATGTCGAAACCTGCTCGCCGCAAGATTTACTCACAGCTGTTTCCAAAGACATAGCAGGAAAATTTGGAACAAAGTAGAAGTACATTCCATAGGACCGAAAATGAAGGCAAGTTAGGGGGCTTTTTTATGCCGACGAAA
>JBOFWE010000330.1:0-3926 GCA_051653465.1 Selenomonadaceae bacterium
TAAACGTAGGTCCGGTCACCAAAAAATGTGCGAGCGAATTTTACGTCGATAAGTTTTTTGCCGGCGTCGATGGCTTTGCCGCCGACGCCGGATTTATGGGCAGCGATCTGATGCGGTCCGAGGCCGTAAAATCGATGGCAGAATCCGCCAAGAAAATCATCTTGCTCACGGATTCAGCGAAGTTTACACGGCGCAGTCTGGTGGTCTTGTTTCCGTTACGGCAGGTAGATTGCGTATTCACCAACAATGCCTTGCCTGAAGAAACACAAGCCCTAATGGAACAAAGCGGTATCGCAATAACGATCGCTTGATCATGAGGTTTATAATTTGCAAATTTATGAAACAAGACACCATCCATCTGCTACTTCAGAAGGATGGTGTCTTGTTTTGTGCTAAAATCCACACTCACGTATCAGTCCGGTTTTTCTTCTTCGGCGCAGGAAGTTCCTCATACATTGCCGCAAACAATCGTTCCATAAATTCCCTGTTGTCTATTTCCGTCACCAAAACTATATGTGAAGCTATCACTTCCGCGATCGCCTTACTTAGCATATTTCAGCACCTATTTATACAGGAATATTATTACTCCCCCCAAATGCCGCTGCTCTCTAAAGATATTTATTATCGTTATTATCAAGAAATCTAAAATCCAAATCTACAATTATGTCTTTAAGTATAGATCCAGAGTTCTTCTCCCTAGATACAACATTCATAATTTCCAATAGTATGTTAATACCATATTCCCTCTGAACGAAATTCAGGATGTATGTGTCCACATAATCACTTTGGCAAATACGCTTTTCCATAACTAATTCCTTTAATATATTTCTCACAAATGGTATTACATTATGAAGTTCTCTACATATTTTCTCCGGGCTGAAATAAATACCGTTTTTACAATTTAACCCAATATGAGTATGATATCTATTTAAACATATCGCAAGAATAACAATTCTACTATCCTTGCTATATTTCATTAAAAGATCAATAAACTCATAAATCACTTTTATATAATCGCTTTTGTTTTCTGCATCAGGCGCACCAAGTAATTTATTATAATTGTCTCCATATTGAGGTATGGGGATTTTTTTGCTAATATAATCATCTAAATTTCCCGCTTTGATAATATCGAGGTTGATAATTTCTCTTTTCAAAAGAGTAATTATACTCTCCATTTTTATCTGATCGCGAAGACAACTAATCTCGTGCGACAAATCATCAATATCTGTAATTAGCATATTATATGATCCGCTCATATAATCAATTGATTGATATCTTTTTTTAGGACTCAATAACAAAAATCTCAACTTATCATATTGTTCATAAAGTTTTAGTTCTTGGAATTTATGTATTGTCTGTTTAATTTTTGTAATATCATTTTGAACTGTAATTTGATAGCATATTCGTGATTTTTTATCCCCCAGATCTATTGCTGGAAAATTTGTCTTAAGATTCGTATTTAAATCGATCAGCTTTATTCCATATACTAGATTTAATACTTCACAAAAGACATATTCACAGGTTGTATTTATATCAAAAAAATGCGACTGATTTTGCTTTTTTATAAAATACTGCACAATCGACAGACACATCTGTATTTCATCTATTAGTTTTTTGCGACATTCAAAATCCTCTTGCATTAAACTATTAAGAGCCTTTTCCATTTTAGTCATTTTTTTACTCATTACAAATCCTCCGGCATTATAAATGCATATTACGTCCCATTTAATAACCATAATATAAATAAACTATTCTAATAGACATAGATTTAAAGACATTGGCTGTTCTGTCGACATTTAGCTATAAAACCGCTTGTCACCGTCTATTCCTGCTTAGCAAATTGATTTTCAAGCTAAACAAAACAACCTCATTATACTATGCTTTATAGCGCAAAAAAATCTTGCTCTTTATTTTCCTGCCAAATATATTCAATATCACGTGCATATTGTCGAGCGGTCTCTATCCCATATAAATCGCCAATAAACCCCAATGCCATATCAATACCTGCCGAAACCCCTGATGCTGTATAGAATTTACCATCTACTACCCAACGTGCTTTTTTCTGCCACAAGACATTGGCTGAATTGCTCATAACCCATTCTAGTGCTTTTTTATTAGACGTTGCCTTTTTATCATTTAAAACATCAGCTTTAGCAAATAATGCCGAGCCTGTACAGATTGATAAGCAATATTTTGAAACCGCAACCGTATCTTTCAATACTTGCAAAAACATATTATCTTCAACTAATTTCCTAGTACCTATACCGCCGGGGACCACTAGAACACCGCCCGCTTTTATTTGACTTATGGGTATAGTATTAACTTCCATGCCTTGTGCACTAATTATCCTGCCACCATTAAGAGAATAGTATTCAATTTTATGGTCAGCGTTTCTCCCAAAAATTTCAACTGGTCCAAAAACATCCAGTGTTTCAAAATCATCAAATAAAATAATATTAAACGTCATTATAATATCTCACTCCTTTTTTATACACCATTTCAATTAAAGTAGCCTCTGGATCCGCAAGATAGCAGGTGCATTGTCCCCACGCTTCTCTTGTCGGCAGCATCACCACCCGCGCACCTGATTTCACCAGCATCGTCTACCATAATTCCAAAACCATCTAATCTCATTTTCCGGTGTCCATTATCTCTTCTATTAATTTCAGGAATCTTTTTTCATTGGGTATCTCGTTGGTAACATAGTTCCCCTTATAAAACAGGGCAAAGTTTGTCCAGGCGGCCGGAGCATTCCGGGCTTTTTCCGTGCTGTCTAATTTAATTACTGTAAGCTGTATATTATTCTCTAGGGCACAATGCTCTAGTATCGGTACGTATTTTGCTGTAAACGGACAGCCATCGGTATAATAGACAGACACCCCAGGCAAATCGCTTTTTGCTGTTTTAGCACATTCTTTCCATTTAGGAACCTGCGCCTGCGACGTAAAGGGTAAATACAGCAGCTCATAAAAGGGTGCTGCCGTGTCGGCTAACCGAAACCCCTTGTGAGCAAGATATTGGGGATCTGATAAAAACGGTTTCTTTTTAGCAGAAGAAATCACGGTAATTCCAGCTTTTCCTTGCTGTCTGGCATCTTCGATGCATTTTCCCAGCAAATCATTCGCATATCCATGGCCCTTACACGAACCTGACACCCAGAAACAATTCATATGCATGTAATTATCGGCCTGAATCGGAACCCATGCGCTTTCAGCCGGAATATACTCAATAAAGCATTTCCCCCTGATATCTCCTTTTAGAAACACCAGGCTTTCCTCTATCCGGTTTCTGAGCCACTCTTTTTTTGCCATCACCTCTGGCGATTTATTGCTTGCTATTGCGCAGCAGATATGTTCCCTGTCTATATTTTCTTTGGTAAGCTGTATATATTCCATTGCAAATACTTCTCCTTCATTTTTCCTATGAATTCCTTTCGGCCACAATAAATATATCATGCAAAACACGATAACTCCATGTCATATTTATTATAATCTTTTTAAATTTGACATCTGGCAAAGCTTCCTCGTATAATGAATTTACATTTTTTAACAAGAACACCGTATGAAAACTTGTTATCTTCACGATTCCCAGGCAGCACAGACCATTTGAATCAAGCCCGCAAAAAACTAAACCACAAGGAGAAGTTCAATGAATATTCAATTCGAACGCGCTTCATTAGAAGATACCGACATTCTGATTTCTGTCCAGAATAAAAGTTTTTACTCTGATTTCATCAAGTACGGTGTTTGCCCGGGGTACAATCGCACGCATGATAGCATGGTGAAAAGAATATCCCAGAATCATGTTTACAAGATACTTTGCGATGGCATTGTCATTGGCGATATCGCCGTAAGAGATAATGCCCATGGAGACTACTATTTAGGCTGCATTTGTATCCTTCCTGCTTATGAAAACAAGGGAATTGG
>JBOFWE010000331.1:0-2667 GCA_051653465.1 Selenomonadaceae bacterium
GTATTGACATTTAATTGGTTTGACTTGCGTCAAACCCGCACATCTGGCTTGAACCATGTGTTACATAGTTCTTTATTGCTGCATTGTTTAGTTTTCAAAGAACACCGTGCTGACTGCTTGAATCAGCTTTTATATATTATCTCATTTCAATGTTATTGTCAACATCTTTTTTAAGATATATATCGAAAATATGGTGGGCAGGGATGGATTCGAACCATCGTAAGCTAAGCTGACGGATTTACAGTCCGTTCCCTTTAACCACTCGGGCACCTACCCATATTATGGTGACCCTGGCAGGACTTGAACCTGCGACCCTTTGATTCGTAGTCAAATACTCTAATCCAACTGAGCTACAGAGTCATATCAAAAATGAACAAATCTCAAACGAGCTTGCGCTCACTTCAAAAAAAGTGGTGGGCCCATTTGGACTTGAACCAAAGACCGACCGGTTATGAGCCGGTTGCTCTACCAACTGAGCTATAGGCCCGGAATATATGGAGCGGAAAACGAGGCTCGAACTCGCGACCCCCACCTTGGCAAGGTGGTGCTCTACCACTGAGCTATTTCCGCAGATCCACGTCCAGGGGCTTTGTTCCCCAGCGACATTTATGTATTATACAGATTTTCCTGTTCCTTGTCAACGGGTATTTTCAATAAAAATGCTGTCTGGTAATTTTACCAGACAGCATGCTTTTCAACACCAATCGTTAAAAGGTTTCGTGCATTATTTTTGCACGACTGTTTCCTGTACGACCTTGTTTTTCTTTATCCTATACCACAACATGGGAATTAACAGCATTGGAATTCCTGCATAAAGCGTGGAACGAAGATCTGCCGTAAAGGCAATAACCACCAAGCATATTACCTGCGCCCAAATACCAAACAATGTAATGTATGGGAAAAATGGCGTCTTGTATTTCAAAGTGTTCTCCAGTCCCTCAGCAATCATCCGCCGACGGAAATTGTATTGACTCCAGCAAATTGAAATCCAAGCCATGGCTCCCGTAAACCCGGAAACCGCCAATAAATACGTATAGGCTGTTTCACTTGCATCAAAGGTATAGAGCAGAATGATCAACCAGCAACCACATACCGACAGCAGAATCGAATTCTGCGGCATACCATTTTTATTGAGCGCTCCCAAGATTTTAGGCGCCATCCCCAACCGTGCCAGTGCATGCAAGGCCCGTCCACTGCCATATAGTCCTGAATTAGAGCAGGAAATAGCTGCCGTCAATACAACAAAGGCAAAAACTGAGCTAAGACTGTCCAAGCCATAGTTGCTGAGTGCTGCTGCAAATACGCTTTCGGACAGACTTGCCTGATCCCAAGGCAAAATAGATATCAACAACGAAATAGGGATAATATAGAGGGCCACAATCCGCCAGGTCACATTGCGCACAGCTACCGGAATACTTTTTTCCGGCTCTTTGCATTCACCAGCTGCGAGACCGATAATTTCAGAGCCTTGGAAATTGACCAAAATAATGACCATCGTCAGTATGACGGACCAATATCCATTGGGTGCAAAACCACCACTGCCAAGCAAAATGCTGGTCCCCAAAATCCCCTGATCACCTATAATCCCCAGGCAAATCAGTATGCTGACCACGCTAAAGGCAACCAACGCGACAACCTTGATAATAGCCAGCCAAAATTCACTTTCACCAAATTTATCCACATGAAAAAGGTTGATAACTGTCACGATCAAACCAAACAATACAGCCCACCACAGCTGACTTACTCCCGGTACAAATTTATTCATAATAATACCCGCCGCTATCATTTCCGACGGTACATAGGCAATCCAATTCAGCCAGTATGCCCAGCCAACCCCGCAAGCCCATGTAGATGATATATTTTCCTTTGCATATGTAACAAATGAACCAGATACCGGCTTAGCAACTGCCAACTCCGCTAAACACAACATAACACAGAGAACAATCACTCCACCCAGCAAATAAGCCAAAATGGATGCCGGACCAGCTTTTTCCAAAACATAACCTGTACCAAGAAAATACCCACTACCAATGATCCCGCCAAGCGAAATCAGCTGCAAATGCCTGTTTTTCAGACCTCTATTCATTGTTGGTTCTTTCATGACCTTAGTAACACAACCTTTCCCTATTTAGTTTGAAATCCTTTGGATTTTCATGTATATACAGAATACTACAAAACTAAAAATTAAGCTATACTAAACTGGGAATTTATTTATGCTGTTGGCAATAAAATTCTAGATGCTCCCATATTATCTCTTATCTTATATTAATTTTACAAGCAAGAGACTTATCCTGTATAATCAAAGAAAATATTCGATGAACCGAGGCTCATTATGATTAATTATAAAACCCTTCAGGGCAGCAGCGAAGCCCTATACGAAATAAGCAAATCACGCTTTCTCTGTTTTACTGCTCATGCAGAGACAGAAGCACAAGCACAGAATTTTATAGCACAATTGCGTAAAACCCACTGGGAGGCACGTCACTGCTGCTCAGCCTATATCCTCGGCGAACACGGAATCTTGCAAAAAGCGGATGACGACGGTGAACCCAGTGGTACTGCCGGCAAGCCAATACTTGAGGTATTGAAAAAGCAACACCTCAGTGATGTGGTCATCGTCGTCGTGCGTTATTTCGGCGGAATCAAGCTCGGAGCCGGCGGCCTGAT
>JBOFWE010000332.1:0-10012 GCA_051653465.1 Selenomonadaceae bacterium
GTGGCATCGAGCCGGCCATAACGGATATTGAAAGCGACCGTTCCGCTAAACAGCATGGTTTCCTGCGGCACGATGCCGATCTGTTCTCGCAGCGAATCAAGCCGGACATCCCGGATGTCAACGCCATCAATCCGAATTGCCCCAGCCGTCACATCATAAAAGCGTGGGATCAGATTAGCAATCGTCGACTTTCCAGCGCCGCTGGGGCCAACAATCGCGATCATTTCCCCCGGGTGCGCTTCCAGTGATACCTCCCGCAAAGCTGGATGATCTTTTTTATAGGCAAAAGACACTTTTTCAAAAGAAACCCGTCCTTCTATTTGCGGCAGTTCAACAGCATCTTCCTTGTCCTTGATTTTTTCATCAAGGTCAAGAACTTCAAACACACGATCTGCTGCTGCCATGGCCTTTTGTACGGTACCGTAAACACGACTCAGGCGTTTTACCGGGTTTGCCAGGTTCACCGCATATGTAAGAAAAGCTATCAACGAACCGGCTGTCAAAACCCCATTGACGACTTCATAGCCGCCAAACCATATAATAAACGTCACACCGATCGCCGAAATAAACTCCACGGTCGGTGTCAACAGTGACATCAGCTGCACATTTTTCATCTGGGCCTTAAAATTCAAGTAGTTTTGCTCGCGAAAACGTTCAATTTCATAAGCCTCCCGAACAAAGGACTTTACGATGCGAACAGCCGAAATACTTTCCTGTAAAAACGAGGTGATATCTGCCGTCCGTTCCTGAATTACCGTGCCGCTGGATTTCAGTTTACGCCCAAAAATATTCATTGCTTTGGCAATAATTGGCATGGTAATAAAGGTCAGCAAACTGAGTTTCCAGTCAAGATAAAACATCATCCCAATCGATCCAATCAGCACGGATCCTTCTGTAACCATATCAATCAGGCTATCCACCAGTGCCGCCTGCAAAGCAGCTACGTCATTGGTGATATAACTCATGATATTACCTGTCTGGCGCTTTTCATAATAGGCCAGCTGCAATCGCTGAAATTTTCTGTACAGAACTTCACGGACATCAATAATCACATGCTGTCCGATATACGATACAAGATAGGTTTGCCCATAATAAAAAATCCCACGAAAGAAAAAAACCACGACGATCCCAACCGCAATGGTATTGAGCATCACCATATCGCGTGTTGTAAGAACATCGTCAATAATATTTTTTATGATCCAGGGCACATACAGGTTCGCCGCTGCCGCCAAAATAATGCAGACAACTGCTATGCCAAGCCTTGGCAGATAAGGTTTCATAAACAGCAGCAGCCGCTTGTAATTCTTCATACTGAGTCCTCCGATATGTTTTTAGACAATGCACAGCGATCTGCCGTTTCAAGAATCAGCCAAGCCACGCGCGAAGCAGCATCCGGCTCGCCAAGTTTTTGCCGAATCTGTTTCAACTGTTCTTTCACAATCTCAGCCTGCGCCGATTTCTTGAAAAACTTTTCCGCCTCAGCCACGACAGCCTCCGTCTTAATTTCATCCTGCAGAAATTCCGGTAAAATACGCTGCCCGGCAATGATATTAGGCAAACTGAAATTAGGCAGATGCACGAGCATGTTTCCGATAAAATAAGACAAGGGCGACATTTTATAAAGGATCACGGATGGCAGTCCGAGCAGCGCCGCCTCCAGCGTAACCGTTCCCGATGTGGCGATAGCAAAATCACAGATACTCATCAAATCATATGTATGATCTGTTTTTATCTTCACTTCGACCCCAAAAGAATCGATGATTGCCTGCAACCGGGATAATGAAATCCCTGGAGCTGCTGGCAAAAAGAACGCTATTTCTGTTTTTTTTGCAGCCAAGGCCTTCGCAACTTTCAATATTTCTGGCAAAATAATTTCAATTTCCTGTTTACGGCTTCCCGGGAGCAGGAGTACATTGTTTTTTTTCAAGTCCATATCAAAATATGCTGCCGCAGCAGTAGGTGCCAGGGATGGTTTAACTGTATCCACCAGAGGGTTGCCGACAAATTCAATTTTAGCCCCCGCCTCTTCGTACACTTTTGTCTCAAAGGGGAAAATTGCCGCAATTTGATCGGCAATCTTTGCAACCGGCTTTGCCCGCCCCTTACGCCAAGCCCAGGCAGACGGTGGTATATACGAAAAAATCGGCACACCGAGTTTTTTTGCCTTCGCCGCCAGCCGCCAATTAAAATCCGGATAATCAATAAGCACCAAAATATCCGGTTTTTCGGTTTCAATAATCTTCAGCAAATGATCCCGCAATTTAAACATCCGCCGCAGATTTTTTAAAACCTCCCAAAATCCCATAACATTATAATCCTGCATATTGCAGCATATATCAACGCCGGCAGCCTGCATCTGGGGCCCGCCAAATCCGAACAGCTTTGCCTCAGGTTCTATACGCTTTATGGCCGCAGCAAGACTGGCGCCATGTAAATCTCCGGAAACCTCTCCGGCCGAAAACATGATTTTATGCATGCTTCTTCCTCCTGTTTTCCCAATCCCTTTTCTAGCAGAAAAAGACGCGAGGATACCTGTTTAAAGTATCCGCCGCGTCCTGCAAGCTGTGATTACATGGCAACAATTGTCATGCCGTTCGCATCAGCTAATGCTATCACTTTTTCTCTTTCAACAAGCAAGGTCTTCCCCGCCTCCATGACAATAGCCTTGGCATCAACTGCCAGCATGCTCTCAATCGTCTGCACTCCGACCGTGGGCATATCAAACCGCAGATCCTGCTCCGGCTTTGCCACTTTAGCTACAACAGCCCCACCGCAGGCAAGGCCTCCGCCACGGCGAATGCAGGCATCCGTACCTTCAATTGCTTCAACGGCCATAACAGCAAGATCCTTGACAACAACCGTCTGTCCAATGTCAAGGCCGCCGATTTCTTTGGCGATTTTAAAGCCAAATTCCATATCTTTTTGTTCTGACACAGATGGCTCCCGTTTCGTCAATGTTCCGGCTGCTGGCATAAGGGAACGAATTAATGCCGTCTGGTCAAAGACCTGAATCCCTTCCATCGCCAGTTCTTTTACAAACGCCATCATCATCGTATCATCACTGCGATCCGGCAAAGACGACAGCACTTTCAACATTCTGGCATCAGGCATTTCATGATTGCCATTGAAAAGAATTTCCTTCGTCACTTTGCCAATCATCGTGACCTTTGTAATCTCATGTTCTTTTAAATATGTGATAATTTCATCCAGTCGGGCAATACTGATCTGCTGTAAATCATCAGCCACAGCCTTCAAAGACTGGTCCACGCCCTCGACAAGTGATATTGCAAACACACTAAATCCCATAGCCTTAGCCGCTTTAGCAAATTCTACCGGCAGTTTCCCCAGACCTGCTAATAATCCTAATTTTCCCATGCTTGTCCTCCGAACTTATTATAAGTAAAGACTTTTTTAAGCCATATTATGCAAAATCAGTCGTTCTCGCGGCGTCCACGGCAAATCCCACGTTCCGCATTGCGCAGAAAGCGTAACAGGTGTTCGACTTCATCACAGGAATCCACTTCCTGCTCAATCATCGAAATGGCCTGTGCCAATGACAATCCTGAACGATACAACATCTTATAAGCCTGTTTTATATTGCGACGAGAAGCAATCGCTATGCCAGCCCGGGAAATCCCGACGCTATTGAGTCCCGATACTTTCGCCGGATGTCCATCGACAATCGTATAAGGTACGACATCCTGAACAATTTTAGACGCTCCACCAACCATGGCATTGCGGCCAATTTTTACAAACTGATGTACCCCTGTCAGCCCGCCAATGACGGCCCGGTCCTCCACAACAACGTGCCCGGCCAAAGTAGCTGCATTCGACATAATGACATTATTACCGACAATACAGTTGTGTGCGACATGCGTATAAGCCATCAGCAAGCAATCGCTGCCAATACGAGTTTCTTCCTCATCTCCGGTCGCTCTATGTACCGTTGCACATTCACGAATCCGCGTGCGATCGCCGATAAACACATAGGATTTTTCTCCAGCAAACTTCAAATCCTGTGGTTCTTCACCCACCGTTGAACCATGATAGAGTACGCATTCCTTGCCGATGCTGGTCCAGCCAGTAACGAGCACATGTGCCCCTATCTTCGTTCCCTCACCGATCTCAACATTTTCCCCTATTACCGCATAAGGTCCTATTTCAACATTTTTACCGATACGGGCCCCCGGATGAACTACAGCGGTATCATGTATATAAGCAACAACCCGGTTGTCTGACTTCATTATATCCCAACTCCTTAAGCCTGACGGCTTTCTTCTGATTTCCAGCTATTATGCTGCATCTATTATTATAATCCGCTTTTTGGCACAAAGTTCACATCCAAGATCCCGCTATAATTCGCCATTTTTGTTTAAAATCGCAATCCTGCTTGGTTTTACAGCAAAAAGCAAGTAAATATCAAAGCTTTTCAGGGTCTTTTATTGCAAAAGTAAAATCCCCCTGGGCCGCCAGCTGCCCATCAACAAAGGCTTCGCCATGAAGCTTGCCAAAAACGCCACGCACCCGGATAAGCTCTGCTTTCATGATCAACTGATCTCCAGGCACTACCTGTCGCTTAAATTTAACATTTTCCATCGCACCGAACAACGCCAGCTTGCCTCGATTTTCTTCCGGATAGAGCATCGCGAGCCCTCCAACTTGAGCCATCGCTTCCAAAATCAAGACCCCAGGCATAATAGGGTTATTAGGGAAATGCCCGCGAAAATGCGGTTCCATCATTGTAACATTTTTAATCCCTGTAGCGCTCTTGAGCGGATCGAGTTCTATAATACGATCCACCAGCAAAAACGGTGGACGATGCGGCAAAATCCGCTGAATTTCATTTATATCTAATATCATAGTAGTCCCTCTCTTCCCTGGGAAATCTCCCTCACTGTGCAAAGGCCGCTGCCAGCTGTTTTGCCAGCAACACATTTAAAGCATGCCCTGACTTTACGGCGATCACATGTCCACGAACAATCCCGGCCAGACGTAAATCCCCAATCACATCAAGAATCTTATGGCGCACGAGTTCATCCTCATACCGCAAATCATTGAGCCAGCCTTTATCGTTATAGACAATAACACTTTCAATTGTACCGCCAAGACCCAGACCCATTTTTTTTAAAGCTTCAATTTCCTGTTCATAGGCAATCGTCCGAGCCGGGGCAATTTCCCGACAATAAGTTTCTTCATCAATGATGAAATCTTCATACTGAACCCCGATTAATTTATGCGGATTCAGAGAAGTAAAGCTAACACGCAAACCGTCATAAGGGAGAACCATTACAAATCGCTCACCATCATCAATACGGTAAACTTTATCAACGATAATCTCTCGTCTCACCTTATCTTGCAGTTGCACGCCTGCCTGCTTGATCAAATCAAAAAAAACGAGTGAACTCCCATCTGCAACCGGCGGCTCCTCTGCATCGATCTCTATAAAGCAATTATCGATCTTCAGCGCATGAAAAGCCGACAGCAGATGTTCAATTGTAAAAACTTTTATTTCGTCGTTTCCAATCGCTGTCGCCCTTATCGTAGAAGTAACACTATCCGAAACAGCGGGGATTTTCGGGTTCCCCGGCAGATCCATTCGCACGAATACAATTCCCGTATCAACCGGTGCCGGTTTCAGTCTGATCGTGACGTCACAGCCCGAATGCAGTCCAACACCGGTATGTGCTACTGTATTTGCAATTGTAGTTTGATGATGCATTAAAAAGTCCTCCTGACTATCATACCCTCATCTATTTTACAAAACTATATCATTTCCTGCAAGTTTTTTTGTCACTGGCCAAAATTGAGCCTGCGTTCCTAACAAAAGCAATCAACGCCCCTCTACCGATTTCCAACGGTCATGAAGCCAAAACCATTCTTCCGGGCACTTGCGAATATGCGCTTCAATTAATCGATTAAGAATTGCCGTAGTTTGTTTAATATCTGCATGCTTATCATTCGTTTTTTCCACAAAAACCGGTTCATATATTTTCAAATGATGCTTCCCATCTGATTCCAGTGAAATAAGCACCGGTAAAATCGGCGCATTATTAAACCGCGCCAGGGCAGCCGGGCCTTGAACACACGCTGTATCGCGGCCCAAGAAAGGCAATATTATCCCATCGCGCGGATTAGTGTCCTGATCCATCAGCAGCCCAATCACCCAGCCCTCAGCAAGCATCTTAAACATTTCCCGAACACCCGACTTATAGGTGATATGCATACCTATTAAAGACCGATACTCATTAATAAAATGATCCAGCGCAGAGTTTCTTTGCTTCTGCGCCACCCCCACAATTGGAAACCCACTCAATGCCAAGGCCCCACCTAAAAGTTCCCAGTTTCCACTATGGGCAGTTGCGATAATTCCACCGCGTCCAAGTTCCAACGCTTTTTCCATATGCTCGCGGCCTTCAATCCGAACATAATCCGTTATATGATTTTTCATTAATGGAAACCGCAGTACCTCAATAATCATATAACCAAAACGAGTCCAGCTTTTTTTGGCGATACGCCTTGCTTCACTCTCTGTAAGTGCCAGACATTTTTTTACATTCTCAATTGCCATCCGCTTGCGGCGTGTCGGAACAAGCAGCCACGTCAGCTGCCCCAAAAGTTCTCCCAAGTACAGGCAGAACGATTTGGGCAACAAACAACAAATCCTACTAAAAAATTTCATTATATAATAAAGCATTTTCTACCCGCCTTTAATAATAATTATAAGAAATCGCTATAAAGGGATCTCCCCCCCGCCAGCCAGTCGTCATTTTAAGCCCCGGAGAGAGTGACATTCGCAATCCATAGTTCATATGATGTCCATTGTTTTCTACAATCAAAGAACTATCCGGAAAAACCCCGCCCACCGATAACGGCACCAGCTTTTTTTCGATCGCAAAAAAAACGCCGTCATAAGTTCCATTGCCGCCGCCAACATGCAGCCGGATCCCCTGCGGTAAAGACTTGCTGGCAACCACATAGGCGGTGCGTTCCGACCTGTCACCCATATCTTCAATCCCTACAGCCAGTCCGGGGACAAGCACCCCCTCCTGGGCCAGCGCATATTTTATATTCACTTTTGTAAAATCGCCCGTCCTCCAGCCCTCGGTACAGGTTGCACTTACTTCAATATTCTTGCCAGCAGAAACAGCCCCGGACATAGTCTTTTCCCCGTCCAGAGTATAATACCCTATAGCAGCCTGCCCCGGACGCAACACATCCGCTGACGGGGTATCTATATTTCCCGTTGATCCCTTAGCCGAAGGAGCTGTTGCTGCCTGTAATGTTGGCAACAGCAATAAAACCACCAGCAAACAGACCTTCTTTTTCATGTACTTCTCCTATCCTAATAAAAAAAGCGACAAACCAGTATGTCCGCTTTGCCGCTTTTGATTTCTATTATTTCCCTGCCTCAAGCTGCTGCAGACGTTTTTCCAGGGCCTTAATCTGCTTGCGCATTTCCGGCAAGCGCTTTGCTGCCGCTTCCATGCGAAGCCATTCCTGATGAGGCCGCGCCGGAAAGCCTGCATAAAAAACACCTTCCGGAATATCTGCAATAGGCCCGCTGCGCGCCGCAAGTATCGTATTGCTGCCAATGTGAATATGCCCGACAACTCCGGTCTGCCCGCCGAAAGTCACGTTATGTCCCGAGACTGTTGACCCCGCAATACCCGTCTGAGCCACGATCAGATTATTGGCTCCGATCTCACAGTTATGTCCAATATGAACCAAATTATCAATTTTCGTCCCTTGCGCAACAACCGTTGACCCCATAGTTGCCCGATCAATCCCAACAAGTGCCCCAACTTCAACATCATCTTCAATGATAACATTGCCAATCTGTGGCACTTTTGTATGTTTTCCATCTTTCGTTACAAACCCAAAGCCATCGCCCCCAATAACCGACGAGCTCTGAATAATCACCCGTTCGCCAATCTTACAAAATTCGCGCACAGTAACATTGGGGTAGATCAGCGTATCCTTCCCAATGGAAGCATATTGCCCGATATATGTATGAGGATACAGGACAACATTATCGCCAATTTCAACATTATCAGCAATAACCACAAACGGCATAATTGAAACATTTTTGCCAAGCTTTACATCTTTTCCAATTTGCGCCTGACTGCTGACACCACGCTCAATATGAATTGGTGGTGTAAACACCTCCAGCAATTTTGCAAAAGCCAGGCGAGGCTCCTTTACTCTGACCGCTGTTTTAGAAAATCCTTCTATGTCCTCAGGAATAATAACCGCACCAGCCTGACAGGCTTCGGCTTCATTGATATATGGCTCCACGGCAAAAGTGATGTCCTCTGGTCCGGCTAAAGCTATATTCTTAACCCCGCGAATTATAGTCGAAGCATCTCCGCTTATTTTGCCATCGACAATCTGCGCAATTTCTTCTAACGTCTTTTGCACAACGCGTGCCTCCTTACTGCAGTTTCTGTATTAAATCATCCGTTACATCTACGCCGCCCTGGATAACAAATTCACTTTTTTGTGCCTGTCCCAGAGGATTGCTGTCAATATGATCTTTTTCAACAATCGCCGACAGTTTTTTGTCTTTGGCAATATCAGCCATAGCAGAATCCACCAGTGTTTTAAGCTGTGCTGAATACTGCGACTGCACGGCACTTAACTCCGTTCGAGCCTGCATTGCTGCTTTTTGATATTCCTCATCCGACATGGAGGCTTTATTTTGATCCAGCTTATCCATAATTTCTTTATTTTTTTCATTATACGCAGCTTCCGCCGTAGTAACAATCTGCTGAATTTGCGGACTTTCCTTCATCACTCTTTCAGCATCGATATATCCGATTCTTGTATCGGAACAGCCGCTGACCATCAGGGTCATCATGGTCACCAGTACCCCAGTCATAATCAACGTGCAGATTGATTTCTTCTTAAGTTTCATTTTTTTCCTCCCATTTCCAGGTAATTAGATTTTTCCTGGCTTTATCTCACTGACGACTTCCTCCGTCACATCGAGCGCTGACACGTTGACAAATACGTCAGCAAAAATATATTCCAGATGATGTCCAATTGCAGCTTTAGCCGCTTTACTGGCAATATCCTTAACGATCAAATCCTCCAGCAAACGGATTTCATTGTCTTTCGCGGCCAAGGCCGCCTCGGTGTTGCTTATTTCTGCTGCATTCTGTGAAAATTGGCGACGTCCCGTATCAAGCACGGCTGCATTGCGATCCGAAGCCTTTAACACCCGGGCGGCCGTTTCACTTGCCAGCCGCTGTTCACTCTGCTGATCTGCTGCTTGATTTTCCTTCAGATACTGATCCTGCTGCGCCTGCAGCTGTGAATAAATATATTCCTCATACTGCTTTTCCACCGTTGCCATCTGTACGGCACGCTGCTGTTTCAGATCGTTAATTTTTTGTTTCAGTTCATTTTTTTGGGGCTCACTCAGTCGGAGACTCTCCGCATTTCCCAACAGCAATGTACAGTTAAAAATATCATTTGCATACAGATCACTAACAGCTTTTCGATCGGCATCACGCTTGGCAGCAGTTGTCTGCCGCAGATTTCTTTCCGTCTGCGCTAGTTCTTCCCGTTGCTGTTGCCGCAGCTTGTTTTTTTCCTGCTGCAGCTGCTGCTCGCCAGCCTCCGTAAACGGCTGCGCTGACAGCGCTGGCCCGTTGATCATTGCCAGCTTCTGTGTTTTCCCCGCAAGGGCTAAAAGGGCCCGCTGTGCGCGAAGCTTTTCCAAGTCTGCATACCGAGGATGTTCCTTCATCGCCTGCTTCAAATCAATAACACCAATAAGCGTTGCCTGTGACGGGACTTGTTTCAGCTTGACATCATGCTGCTTCATATAATAGGCCCCAACAAGAAACAGCAATATGACGACTGCTGTTCCAAGGGCGATCTTTTTCTTCCGCTCCGTCACAGAACCACTCCTTCAACAAAGTACCGAGCACAGTCGCGCTGGCTCGGTACGAAAAATCAACTATAGGTGATATTCTTACTTCGTGACTTTTTTGATTACGTCCTGGGT
>JBOFWE010000333.1:0-19523 GCA_051653465.1 Selenomonadaceae bacterium
ACCTGCCATTTTAGGCCAATCTGGGCCGGCAGGGATTCTCCGATCAGCTCCGCATCGATACCAATGCCGTGCTGAATGTGAAACTTTTGCTTTTCTTCGTCAAAGAGCCCGATAAACCCGTTATTTCCACCTAAAAGCTGTACCGCACTTTGCAAAATCATCTCAAACACATTTCGTCCGTCCGCCCAGGCCATAAGGCCGCTGATGGCACGATACTGGCGTTCGCGCCGCCGTAGCCTATCTTCGCTTTCCCGACGAGCCCGGTTTTCTTTAAGCAAATGCCGGTTCGTATCTTCCAGCATCTGGTTCATCGCTTGCATTTCCTGGTTGGCATCCGCCATCTCGGCACTGCCTTCTGCCACCAGCGCACTCATCGCCTGCCGATGAACCCTGAGCTCATCTACCAGCTGATTAAAATTTTTGAACAGAGCTGCTATTTCATCGTCCGGCGGAGCATCCCTGCCGCCCCGCGGATGATCCCGAACGGTATTCATCAAGGAAACCAGTGTGCTCAAAGGACCAAACTGATGCCGGCAAAACCGCCAGACAACCAGCGCAGCCACAACCATGACCGTTAAACCAATCTGTAAAATCAAACCCATATATTCCCGCAGCAAAGCACTGAATTCTGCCGGCAGTAAAACATAGCACAGCGCAAAGACAACGCTCAGAGACAATAAGAGCAAAAAACATATGGCGATGGCAATCCGCCTTGCTAAAGTCATGTCCAATCACTCTTTTCCTGCTAATCTTTTCTCCAGTCAATACGCATAAACTTCTGCATCCTGCCTCGTAAACCCTTTTAACCGCAATAAAAAATCAAAACCAGCTGGCAGCAAAAAATTGCCACCGACTGGTTTTGATTTTCGTTTTTTCTACCTACAGCCTGACATATTCAACGTCAGCACCCTTGGCCTGAGAAGTCGCCAGCCAGTTTTTCCCTTCTACCAGACGGGCAACAAGCATGGAACTGACGACATTGCCGACGGAATTCAACACAGTTGCCGGAGCATCAATAATTGTGCTGATCACGGCAATGATCGGCAGCGCTTCCGGAGGAAATCCATAGACGCTGAGAATCAGCATTTCACCAATCATGCCGCCACCAGGAATCCCTCCCATTACCGCTCCGACAAGAAAGGCTACCCCCACAATTCCCAGACAGGCTCCCAGGCTGCTATTATCCAGCCCAAACAAACCAAGCAAAAACATAATTTTAAGCACCCCGCCAAAGACCGATCCATCTTTATGGATATTGGCCCCCAGGGGAATTACCGTATCAACGATATCCCGGGGGACACCAATTTTTTCAGCGGCCACGATATTGGCCGGAATCGAAGCTACGCTGGAACAAGTTCCCAGTGCTGTCAGCGAAGGCAGCATCGCCTCCCGCCAAAAAGCCCTGATGCCACCGCGCCCACCAGCTACATATGCATAAAGGCTGAAAAAAATTCCGTAATACAGGACAGTTAACAGCAAATAGGCCATAAAGCTCTGCAGATACCCCTGAAGAATCTGTGGCCCAAGTTCGCCGACGACATTGGCGAAATAGGCGCCAAGCCCAATCGGCGCATAATACATGATGATCTTTACAACTTTCATCATGACCAGATTGCCAGCGGCAAGAAATTCGGCCATCGCCCGGGCCTGTTCGCCGGCCATCGCCGTTCCGGTACCGATCAGCGCCGCCAGCACAATCAGCGGCAGAATATGTGATTTGCTCAGAAGCTGCGGAAAATCCGTGACCGTAAACGCATTTACAATCTGGCTTGCCGTTCCTGGGGCCTGCGCCGGCGGGGTAATATCCCCGGCGGAAAAAATACTCTGCAACGAAGCATAACTGCTGCCGGCGGCCGGATTAAACCAGGCGGTCACCATAACCCCCAATATAGCTGCCATAAAACCGGCAACACAAAAAACCAGCAGAACGCAGCCCATAATTTTGCCAAAACGCTTCATCTCGCCCATCGAGGCAAGCGAAGAAGAAATCCCAAAAAACACCATTGGAACCAGCACCATAAACAGCAGGTTCAAAAATATATCGCCTAACGGCTTTGCCACGGACACTGCCGGCCCCCAGAACATTCCGGCAGTCCCGCCAACAGCCACACTTCCCAGCAAAATGAACGTAAAGGCATAATCCTTCGTCATAAATTTCATTATAAATTCGTCTCCTTTTTACAAATACAAAGCCCCCGCCGGCAGCATATTTTATGCTATACTGTTAAAATCCTCGCTTTGTTTTCCTCAGTATATCAGGCATTATATGCAAATAAAATTAAAAAATTGCTATTTTAAATGCAAAAAATGCTATATATTCATTATTGAAAGGATGATCTCTATGACAAGCATCAAAATCAGAAAAATTACCGATCAAGACCTTGTACGCCTGGGAGAAATAGAAGCTCTATGCTTTCCCGCGGCTGAAGCCGCTTCGCTAAAGGTTCTAAAGGACCGGTGGCAGGCATTCTCTTCATCATTTCTCGGCGCCGAGGATGATAACGGCCTGCTGATCGGATTTATCAACGGCTGCTGTACGGACAGTCCCGTAATCCGCGATGAAATGTTTCTCTCCACGGAGTATCATTGCCCACAGGGAAAAAACCAGTCCATTTTCGGCCTTGATGTGGCGCCAGCTTACTGGAAGCAGGGAATTGGCGCCCAGCTCATGGAGGCCTTTATTGGTCTGGCCCGGCAAGCCGGCCGAAAAAATATCATTTTAACCTGTAAAGCGCATCTTATCCCCTATTATGAAAAATTCGGTTATAAAAACAACGGACAGTCTGCCTCAAGCCACGGCGGAGCCGTCTGGTATGATATGACGCTGAAACTTTAATCGCAAAATGATTTTTCTCCGATAATATGGTATATTAGACTGTAATCTTGTAAACAATCACAGCCGTAACCGATTGGAGGAGGACGAAGTTTATGAAGCTTTCCAAACGAATGTCACCGTTCGGCAAAGGAATTTTTGCCAGACTGGCCGAACTTAAACAACAAAAGCAGCAACAGGGACTTGATATTATTGATCTCAGCATTGGTGCCCCCAATATTGCGCCGCCACAGCACGTAATCGAGGCCCTGTGCAGCAGTGCTGCCGATAAAAAAAATTATCTTTATGCCCTACAGGATCAAACCGCCCTGCTGACAGCGGTCAGCCGCTGGTATCAAAAACGCTATAAAGTTGCGCTCGATCCCGAAACACAGATATGTTCCCTGCTCGGTTCCCAGGAAGGGCTGGCCCATATCTCCCTGGCTCTTATTGACGAGGGCGATCTCGTGCTCGTTCCCGACCCCTGCTATCCGGTATTTGCCGATGGACCGCGTCTTGCCGGTGCCGAGATTTACTATATGCCACAAAAAAAAGAAAATCAGTATCTGATCGATCTGACTGCCATTCCCGAGGCGATTGCCCGGCGGGCTAAATTTATGATCCTCTCGTATCCCAATAATCCGACAACGGCTATAGCCCCTGATTCCTTCTACCGTGAGCTGATCGCCTTTGCCAGAAAGTATGATATTCTGATCCTGCACGATAATGCGTATAGCGATCTGGTCTTCGACAATAATTTCTGTGGCAGCTTTCTGTCCCATCCCGGAGCAGCCGACGTCGGCGTCGAATTTAATTCGCTCTCCAAGACGTACGGTCTCGCCGGTGCCCGCATTGGCTTTTGCCTGGGCAATCCCGAGGTTGTCGCAGCCCTCAAGACCCTCAAATCCAACATGGACTATGGCATGTTTTTGCCGCTGCAGCAGGCTGCCATCGCTGCCATTACCGGAGAACAAGCCTGTGTTGCCGCTACGCAGGCAGCCTATCAGCGTCGCCGCAATGCCCTGTGTGACGGTTTTACCGCTATTGGCTGGCAGATAGACCGTCCACCCGCGACCATGTTTGTCTGGGCACCAATCCCGGCCCCCTATACGGATTCGGAGACCTTTGTTCTGGATTTGATTGACAAGGCCGGTGTCATGGTTACTCCCGGCAAGGCCTTTGGCCCCTCGGGCGAGGGCTACGTCCGGTTCGCCCTGGTCCAGGAGGAAGATTGCATTCAGCAGGCCGTCAAAGCCGTCAAGCACAGTGGCATTTTACAGCAAAAAAATTAACAGGAGGTCTTTGTTGTGTGGAAAAAATTTCTGTTCTTTTTTCTTCTGACATTACTGCTGGCCAGCACTGCCGCCGCCTCACCGCGGTACACCTTTTCCCTGACCGAGCCGGCCTACAGCGAAGAACTTCGCTTTGAAGACGACCGGATCGCCATCGTCTTTACCCTCAAGCCAAAAGGAAACTATTATGAATACCCCTTTGAACTGACCAATAAGACCGGTCAGCCGATCAAAATTGACTGGTCTCAGGCAGCCATCATCGATCCGGACGGCAGATCGCACCGCGTCGGCCGCTCGGCTGCTCCGGCACTGACCGGCACACAGCCAGAGAATTTGAGCCCGACAACCATCCCCCCACAGGCCTTTGTCGCCGAAGCTATTTTCTGCTCGGATGACGCGCTATCCGTTGGCGGTCTTGCCCGGGTCTATACCACCTACCTGTATCCCCGAACGTACCAGGAAGCTAAAAAGCTCATCGGCAGCAGCCGGAAAATTTTTCTTCCACTAGAAATCAACGGGGAAACTGTCTATTATACCTTTGCAATTACCGTCGAAAATGTTGCCATAAATTAACCGGCTATAATGGTTGCCGCTGTCTTTGATCGACCGGCAGCAGACAAAAAGAAGACCCTGCACGCGCAGGGTCTTCTTTTTGTTGCCGCCATGGCAGCAATATATTTTTTTAAACACCAATTTTATAAATGGTAGCCCTAAGGGGATTTGAACCCCTGCTTCCGCCTTGAGAGGGCAGCGTCTTGACCACTCGACCATAGGGCCATGTCCAAAGCATATCTTCGCCATTCCAGCGGCGGCTGCTTCCTGTACATCATAACTCTTTTTCCCAAAAAATGCAAGAACCCAGGTTATTCCGGCAGCTGCGCAATCCACGCCAGAGCCTGATCAAAGCGTTCCAGGCAAACCTTGCGCCCTAAAAGCGCCATAACCTCAAACAATCCCGGACTGGCGGTCCGTCCGGTCAGCGCCAGCCTCGCCGGATGAATCAGTTCCCCAATTTTCACCCCAAGCTTTTGGGCTAATTGGCCATAAGCTATTTCTGTTTCGGCCTCGGTGAAATTTTCCACTGCCGCCAGACATTGCCGGCTCTCACGCAGCAAAGAGACGGTATTTTCTTTTGTAAAATGTTTGCGCCAGCCTTTTTCCTCATAGTCCGTGACTGCGTTAAAAAAATAGGTCGCGCCGTCGGCCAGCTCTACCAACGTTTTAGCCCGGCTGCGCAGCAGGCTGACAATCGATACGAACTTTTCCCAGTTCTCTTTTGCCTGCTCTGCTGAGATTCCGGCTGCTGCCAAAAACGGCAGTGCAGCCACTGCAACCTCCTCCAGTGGCAAAGAATTCATATACTGACTGTTGATCCAGGCCAGCTTCTTTGTGTCATAAATTGCCGCTTTTTTTGCAACCTTGCCCAGATCAAACAGCTCTACCGCCTGCTTCATTGTCAGTATTTCCTCTTCCCCGCCCGGCGACCAGCCAAGAAGCGTCAGATAATTGACGATGGCCGATGCCAAAAATCCCTGTGCCCGGAATTCCTCGACCGAAGTTGCCCCATGGCGTTTGCTAAGCTTACTGCGATCCGGTGCCAGAATCATCGACAGATGGGCAAATACCGGTTCCTTATAGCCCAAAGCCTGATAAAGCAGCAATTGCTTAGGCGTGTTCGGCAGATGTTCTTCCGCCCGAATGACATGACTGATCCGCATCAGATGGTCATCGACGACGCAGGCAAAATTATACGCCGGGATTCCATTTGATTTCATGATGATCAAATCATCGAACTGATCAAGCGAAAATTTTACCCGTCCCCGGATTTCATCCTGTACCCGGATTTCTCCGCTGGCAGGAATTTTCAGGCGAATTACAGCTGCTTCCCCGGCGGCAATTCTTTCTCTGGCCACTGCCGGGTCAAGGGTGCGGCAACAGCCATCGTAGCGAAATGCCAGCTGTCCGGCCTGCTGCTCTTCGTGCAGTGCATTAAGCCGCTCCGTCGTACAGAAACAATAATAGGCCTTTCCTTCAGCAAGAAGCCGCTGGGCCTCTTGCTGGTAAATTTCGAGTCGTTCCGACTGGCAATACGGTCCGTATTCCCCGCCGATTTCCGGGCCCTCATCCCAGGTGATGCCGAGCCATTTCAAGCTCGTCAAAATCTGAGCGGCCGAATCCGCTTTGAGCCGTTCCCTGTCTGTATCCTCTATTCGCAAAATGAGCCTGCCACCCTGACTGCGGGCAAACAACCAGTTAAACAAAGCTGTCCTGGCTCCTCCAATATGCAGATACCCCGTCGGACTCGGAGCAAATCTCACTCTGATTTCATTCAAAATAAACGCCTCCTACCCAAGATAGGTTCATTATAGCACACAATCTGCCGATGGATTGCCGGCTCGTTTATTCTCTTACAAAAAAATCCATATTGCTGCCTAAAAAAATAACCAGAAGCCGTTTCGCTTCTGGTTATTTTACGTTATGACTGCCAGCTGACCTGCAAAGGTTTTCGTTCCACCAGGCGCTGATACGTATAACGAGGTATCCCGACCATTAAAGCCCCGCTGACCAGCATATCCTCGGAAATCGACAGCAGCGACAGCAATGGCTGCCAGCCGGATGCCGCACAGGATTCAAAAACTCCCGCCCAACAGGTTCCCAGTCCCAGGGGCGGCGCCATCAGTTCCGCATACGCCAGGGAAAAATGGGTATTATCGCGGCCGCGTGGCTGGAAGGTCCGCGGCGTCAAGGCAATAATCAAGCAGGGCGCATCGCGCAATACGACATCCCGCCCCTGTTCACGATAGGCAGCAACCATCCCGGCATAGTACGCGCCCCGGGCGTCGCCTTCCTTTATCTTTCCCTCCATCCAGTCAACGGTTCGTGCTGTAATCTCGCGCAAAAGCGCTTGATCGTCGACAACGTGATAAGATACGCCCTGCGTATTGCCGCCACTTGGCGCGAGCCGGGCAATATCCAATAGCCGCATAATTTTTTCTCTCGCCACCGTTTCTGCTTTATAGCAGCGAACGGATCGCCGGGCCCGCAGAAACTGTTCTGCCTGGATTTCATCCGGCAGCAGATTTCTGTCAATAAGGATTTGTCCCGCCAGCGGTGTCTGCGTATTATCAATTGCCGCCTGTGGGCATACAGCAACGCAATGACCGCAGGCTAAGCAGATACCTTCCATTTCAACCGGCCCCTCAGGGCTCATCACAACAACTCCGGTCGGGCACACGTCAGCACAGCGGCCGCAGCGTATACAGGCCTCCTGATTTACCTCGATAATTCCCAAAACAACTCATCCTTTCTGCATCTGATCTCATTGATGATTTCTAGCGGATGCTTTTTCCCAGTACCTGACGGACAATCGCCAGCGTCACCGCTCCCGTCTCACCTAGTTTTGTCATTCCGTGCGCTTCAAGGCTGTCCGCAACGGCCTCAACAGCCTCCGTTCCTACGCCATAAGCCTCGAGTTTCGTAGGCAGTCCCATTGTCTCAAAAAATGTCCGGGTGCAGGCAATCGCAGCATCGATCCGCTGCTGTTCTGTTCCCGCCGCCAGATGCCAGACACGCTCGCCATATTGCAGCAATTTTTCTCTTTTTCCTGCCTGCATGACCTCGAGCATGGAAGGCAGCACAACTGCCAGGCTCTGCGCATGATCCAGCCCATAGATCGCGGTGATCTCATGCCCGATCATATGCGTCGACCAGTCCTGCGGTACCCCGCTGCCAATCAAACCATTGAGCGCCATGGTTGCACTCCACATGATATTGGCCCGCACCTCATAATTTTCAGGCTGTTTCAGCGCCTCAGGGCCATCTTCAATCAGCGTCAGCAGCAGACCTTCGGCAAACCGGTCCTGAAGCTTGCCGCCAGCCGGATAGGTCAGATACTGCTCCATTACATGGACAAAAGCATCGACAACTCCATTGCCGATCTGACGGGGGGGCAGAGTATAGGTATACTCGGGATCCAAAATTGAAAATCGCGGAAAAATCAACGGACTCATAAACGGCAGCTTGGCACAAAGAGCCTTATGGGTGATTACTGCTCCATTGTTCATCTCTGATCCGGTTGCCGGCAACGTCAGCACCGTGCCAAAGGGCATCGCTTCAACAATCTTAATTCGCTCACCGATAATCCGCCACGGATCGCCTGCTGCAAACGGCACCGCCGCCGCAATAAACTTCGTGCCATCAATGACCGAACCCCCACCAGCTGCCAATAAAAAGTCGTAGCCCTCGGCTTTAATCTTCTCCACAGCTTTCATCAAGGTCTCATACGATGGATTTGGCTCAATCCCGCCAAACTCGCCGACCTGATGATCGGCCAAAGCTTCATGGATGGCTGCCAGCAGTCCATTTTTTTTGATGCTGCCGCCACCATAAAGCACCAGCACCTTGGCTCCGGCAGGAATTTCCTCTGCCATTTTTGCCAGCTGTCCTTTGCCAAAAATTATTTTTGTCGGATTCATAAATTGAAAATTCTTCATAAAATAATCCCTCTTTTCTATTTTTACTATTTAAAATGACCATTCATATTTAAGTTTGGAATAATAAAAGCAACGCACATCCCCGCAAAGGATGCTTTCCGTCAGCTTGTTATTAATTATAATACAACCGGTCATATTAATTGTCAAGAAAAAATCCGCCGCTCAGATTTTTCCCGAACGGCGGCTGAGTCAAAGCTCTTTCTGCCTAGCGCTAGCCCCTGTTCATATGGACGCGAAGGCCGCGTTGCTCGAGCAGCTGCTTCATTTCATCAAGGCATCGCTGTCCCTGCTGGTTGATATAATATGTAGCATCAATTTCTATCTCCATGTTTTTCACGCCGCGGTCAGCATGCGAATACAGCATCGCGCATAAGCACTGCGCATACTCCTGATAAATATCCCCATCCACCTGTAAACTTAAATTTTTTTCATCTGCATCAATACGAACCGTCATTTCATCGCCCCTTTTCGTTAAAATATTTCTTCAAACAGGCTGCCGGCTGTTTACTGCAGCAGCTGCGCATCCTTGAGTTTTTCTTCTACCGAACACCAGGACCGCTTCGCATAAACGACCGGAATATCATTGGACTTGCCTAATGTTTTTGCCGCTTTGGCTGTATTATGATTGACAAAATCCGTCAGCACAAGAATAAAGGCTGTGGTCTTCGGTAAACAGGATTTATTGCGATCAAGAGCCTTACGCCCGGAGACATGGACGAGCTTTGTTACCCCGCAGGCATACAGATTTTTTTCAATTCCTCCCAGATAATCTGCACCAAAAACTACAATTGACATATACTCCACTCCTCTGTTTTTTTATATCCAACACTGCTCAACTGACCGACAGCAATAGTTGCTCGTTTTTATAAAGGGTCAGTAAAGCAGCAACAACCTCAGGATCAAACTGACTTTTTTGACAGTGCTCTATTTCCCTGACCGCCGCCGCTAAATCATAGGCCCGGCGATAAGGACGCGTGCTGATCATGGCATCAAGCGAATCGGCAACAGCAACAATTCTTGCTTCCAGCGGAATTGCTGCACCGGCCAGTCCGTCGGGATAGCCGCTGCCGTCAAAGCGCTCATGATGCGAGCGTACAACCGTTACAAATTGCTGAAAAATTGCCACCTGACTGATAATTTTGTCACCAATTGCCGGATGCCCCTTCATCAGTAAAACTTCAGCCGGCGTAAGCTTTCCCGGTTTATCCAGTACTGAATCGGGAATGCCAATTTTCCCGATATCATGCAGATGAGCGCCGATATGAATGCGTTGCTGTTGCTGGCGATCAAGCTTCATCGTCCGTGCCAGCAGCAAGGCATATTCGGCTACCCGCTCTGAATGGCCGCAGGTGTAATGGCTTTTGGCATCAAGGGCTGTCGTCAGAGCATTTATGACCTCGTGCAGGTCCTCAAATGAAAAATGCATGTTCCCCTCCGCTATTTATCGATAATCATTCTCATTGTATATGTAAAAAATATAACCACCGCAGTAGTTATGTTATTGATAATCTTTCTCAATTATGTTTTATATCATATCCTCATTTGGTCCGGTTGTCAATTGTTTTTCGCAATAAAATAAACACGGCAACAGCAGCTTTTAAAAAAGCTGCTGTTGCCGTATCTGCCTCGTGATTCCTTTTCTTTCTGTTATAATATCCCCTGCATCAGGAATAGATCCCAGGAGCGGCGAGTCGACCAAAGCCTGGCGCCAAGGTTTTCCTGTTTGGGCATAGCAATAGAGACACCCGTTGGCACAGGTATTATAGGCACCAATATCAGCACTGGGGACACAGCCACAGCATTTTCGCTGGCCTTTATCCTTGCTAAGGGGAATCCGCTTGCCGGTAAGCCGCTCTATCAATTCGCCGTCAATGCAGGCCGCCCGGCCGATGCTAAAGGCCTGATAATCTCCGTCCTCGGCACAGGCGTTTAGCTTGATTTTATAAGCCTTGGCGGCCAGCGCAAAGCCGGCGGCAAGTTCCCTGCGTTCCGTTTCTGTAGGCGTCCTGATTCCCCGCTGTGCCAAAATATTTTTATTGTGACGGTAAAGATCCAGAAAGCTTATTGTGCAGCTTTCCGTATAACCGCTAAGCCTTGCCGCCAGCTTGCCAAAATACTGCAGATGATATGCCACGGTATAGCGATCATTGCATAAAACCGGATCATAACGCCATCGCACCCTCTCCCGGCCAACTATTTCGGCCAATCGCCGAAATAGGTCGAGGCCTCCTGTTGCCTTGCCGGGAACCAGCGGCTCTATATCCCGGGCGTAAGGATTGAGCGTAAATTGAAAATAATAGGCATATGGCTGCAGCCGATCGATTTGCTCCAACAATGGCCCCGGGTTTTTGGTCCAAAAGACAATGCAGTCAATCGTCGCCGGTGACAGCGTAATCCGGCTGACTTGTCGTGGATTAAAGGGATTGCGCACACAGACAAAGCCCTCCTCCAGTCGTTTCAAAAACCAGGCACTATAATAATTGGGAATATCGGTCCGTCGACTGGCACTTAGTATCATTGGCATATACCTCCGGCTGCTGCATAAATTTTAAAAGCTTTCCCGCAGCAGTCCCAGGCCTTCAATATAACACGCAGCACAAGAAAAATAAATACCCGGCAATAGCTCGATGATTCGCCTAGATCTCCGCTGCTTCCTGCAGTAGATTTTTATTAAAATTTTTTACAGCGATATAAGACCAAATCATGCAAATCGGATTAAGCAGCCATATTACCGTAAGCCCCAGCCCAAAAGTAAACAAACAAATAAGACCATACACCACCGCCATAATAATTGCCCCCATAATCGTTGCATAGAGCATCCCCAGCGGACCAAACAGGGCACTTAAAATAAGTGCTACCCCCAGATTCTTAATCGGTTTCGTAACAATCACTTGTGTCTTTGTTGTCAAAATATACAGCTCCTTAAATTTATTTATATGAAAAAAAGAGCACCTGCTTTCATCAACTTTCATCTTGCAATAACCGACTTGCATGAACAGCTGACGAAGACAGATGCCCCCGACATATACTATTTTTATAGTAAAATAAGTATTACTTACTATTACTGCATAAAACGGCAAATTCCTGCTGTTTTTTATGCGGTAAAATTTTTTCTTCCCTCACTTCATCCAGGAACTCTTTGTTTCCTTCAGTACGCCATCATCAAAGGTTGCCTGTTGCAGGCTGCCAGCCTGCGTCTGAATACAGATATAATATAAATCTGCCGCACCGGCCTTGCAGGCACGCTCTCCCTCAGGCGCAACCCTTACCAGACTGCCCTCACGGACAGGAAATTCCTTGCCATCGATATAAAAAACACCTTCACCCCGCACAAAAATATACAATTCTTCATTTTGCTTATGCGCATGAACAAAAGGGACCCCTGTTCCTGCCGGCAGACAGTTTACAGAGACTTCACAGCCGGTAAGACCGAGGTCCTTGCCAGCAAAATATTTTCCCTTGCTGTCCTCTGTTTTCAGCAAATCCGCCAGTAAACCAATATCCTGTACACTAAAATTTTTTTCCATAAAAACACTCCCTTTAAAATGTGTATATACACCTTTTGTGGTAAAGAAAACCGGATGCCTCCGGTTTATGGCACCAAAGCTTCCAGCTTTGCCATGAGATCAACAAATTTTTCCAAATCATCTTCCCCAAGATAGCTTTTCAGCATGCTCTGCGCTTCGCACCAAAGCGCCCAGCTCTCTGCAGCCGCTTTTTTGCCGGCAGGGGTCAGATTTACCTGCTTGGTCCGCGAATCACTTCCTGTTTCAACGGTGATTAAACCAGCTGCCGTAAGCGGCTTCAAGTTGCGGTTAAGTGTTGTCCTGTCGATACGCATCTCGCGCGCCAATTCACTGATATTGACCGGAGCGAGCAGTTCAATCTGTTTGACCATCCCCGTCTGCGAAATCGTCAAGCCACTTGGCTTTAAAATCTCATCGTAAAATTTGACAACGGCCCGCGACGCCCGGTGTATATTCATACAATTGCAAGGACTGGGCGGCTTGGGATAGGTTTGGGTAATTTCTTTCTTCATCTTTCAACCTCATTACGTGTATATACACTATATTATATGATTCGTTTCGTTCTGTCAATCTCTTTACTAAATTGCCTGTGATCAGGTTGCCTCCATAGGCTCCAGTATTTGTCTGCCCCACATTTTAAACAATGCGAGATATTCCCGCAGCATATAATTTATCCTGACCAGGACGGGGGATTTTGCTCCGACACCATAAACAGGCGAATAATAGGGCCTTGCCAGAATTTGCGCCCGATATAAATGATAATCACTGGTAAAGATGAGCAGGGGTGGTTTTTCTTCTCCGGAAAGCTCACGCAAAATCCGGGCCGTATTGCGAAGATTTTCCTCACTCGTTGTCGACGCTTCCTCCAGGATAATTTTTTGTGAAGCAATCCCCCGCTGCAGCAAATACCGCTGCATGACGGCGGCCTCGGTCATTGTCTTACCGTGTCCCAGCCCGCCGGAAACAACGAGCCGCGTCTGCGGATGCTCCTCCATATAATCGACAGCTGCATCAAGTCTTCGGGCAAGTGTTTTCGAGGGCTGATCCCCATTTATCCCTGCCCCCAGGACAATAGCATAGGGAACAGACGGCACCGGACCGGCTGTCTGCAGAGACCAAAGCACCAGACAGCATACCCCGGCAAAGCTCGACAGGATAAAAATGCCGGTCAGCAGTATGAAACGCTGTAAAAATATAAAGACCTTTCTATGCTTTTGTTCTCGCTGCAGTGCCATTTCCAGCCAGACAAAACCGAGCAACAAGACTGCCACGACAAAAAAACCGGTCGACCCAAAGGTCACGCCCACGCAAAGCAGCAGGCCGATCGCTGCCAACAGCATAAGTATTCCAAGCCCGGCCACTATCGTGTAAAAATTTATTCTACCACTAAAATTTTTTTTCAAGTTCAATCCAGCCTTCTTCCCTGGTCTTCTTTTTATCTTTCCGTTCAGTATAGCTCTCCGGCTTCATTTACATAACCCCAGCGGCCCTCAAGCTCCACCAAGGCCTTTTCCCCGAAAAAACCATCGGCCATATCAAAACGAGGCTTTATTATTTCGCGGCCACCATCATCAATATAGCCCCATTTGCCATTTTGCCGCACCGCCGCCTTCCCCTGAGAAAACGGGCGAATCTGATCATACTCCTCCAGCATCAGCAAGGTTCCGTCCCAAAGCAAAATTCCCGGTTTTTTGTTTTTAATGACAATGCTTCGTCCAGCGTTAAAAGAACTGGCACTGTCAAATTCCGCGGCTATGACCATCGCTCCGCTTTGATCGATAAAACCAGTTCTCGCGTTGCTCGTCACTGCAGCCAGGCCTTCCGAAAAAGCCTGTACCCGATCATAGACACAATCAATGACCAGCTTCCCCCCCTGATCAATAAAGCCCCAGGCATCATCTTTTTGGACCTGAGCCAGGCCGTTGCTGGCAAAACTTCCGGCCTCCTCAAACTGCCGGCAAATGATCTCATTTCCCGCCAAATCGACATAGCCCCACTGCCAAGAATCCCGTACCGCAGCCAACCCCTGACTAAAGGAACAGGCAAAAGCATACTGCGGGGCAACAACAAGACACCCCTGCCGGTCAATGTAGCCATACTTCCCCCTCCGCTGAACAAACGCCCGCCCTTCGACAAAAGCCGTTATAAAGCCATGACGATTTTCATAACAGGGCAGAATTGTCATCCGCCCCTGCAGGTCGATAAACCCCCAGCGGCCGCCCTTTTTGACGGCTGCAAGACCCTCGGAAAAACCATTGACCTCCTCATAGACCGTCGCCGCGATTTCCTGTCCCCGCGCATCAATAAAACCGGCTAAGCCATTCTTTTCGACAATAGCCCTTCCTTCAATAAATAAAGGAGAATTGCCATGAGGCCCGATCCGATCATAATCCTGCAGCAGAATCTCCCTGCCCGATTTTTCCAGCAGATACCAGCGTCCTTGGCGGCGGGCCGAAGCCCGGCCACTGCAAAACGAAGAAACCTCATCGTATAGGAACGGAATCGCTCGCTCCCCGGTTTCATCAATAAACCCCCAGTAATCCTGTTCCCTTACGGCAGCCAGCCCCTCGATAAAGCGGTCCGCAGCGGCAAAGCGAAGCCGATGCGCATCAAGCACAGCTACCGCCGGAAGCGAAGGTGCTGTCACCGCAGGCTCAGCCTGACTCCATAGCATCAAATTTCCTTCGGCATCAATAAAGCCGCATTTCTCCGCTGTCATAACCAGCGCTGCCCCAGCCTGCAGGGAAAATGCATATTCAAAGCACAGCGGTGTAACGAGATTGCCCGCCCGGTCAATATAGCCCATCTGCCCCTGACGGACAGGGGCCAGCCCTTCAGAAAATGCCCCGGCGCTGTCATATGCCGGGGCAATAGCTATCTGCCCACGTTCATCGATATAGCCCCAAAGGTTTCCCACTCGCACCGCCGCCAACCCTTCAGAAAAGCGTTGCAGCTCATCACAGACAAGAGAAACGCTCCGGTTTCCCTCCCGATCAATACATTCCCAGACCTTCCCCTGGTGAACCAATGCCTGCCCGTCTTTAAACCGTTTCTCTTTTAAAAAACCACGCGAATACTGATAGCGAAGCGCAACCACCACTTGCCCCTGACGGTCAATATAGCCATGCTGCCCATTTAAGCCGACAGCGGCCAGATCCTCGGAAAAATCATCAATTTCATCGTAGCCCCCGGTTGTCAGCTCGTTTCCTTCGGTATCTATCAGCCGCCAGTGTCCGTTAAGGCGAACCCGGGCCCGCCCTCCGGTGAATACCTGGACATCGTCATAGCAAGGCTTTACCCTCTCTTTACCGGACAGATCAATAAACCCCCATTTGCCCTCCCGGCAAACACCGGCCATTCCCTCAAAAAAGCGCATGCAGTTGTCATAGCCGCGGCTCAGTTCCCGTCCCCGGCTATCGACAAACACGTACTGCCCATTTTTCAATACCGCAACAGCGCCCCGGGAAAAAGACTCCAGTGGTTCCTGGGCATAGCAGAGGTCCGTAAGCATTGCACCGGCGGTATCAATAACGCCCCAGCAGCCGCCAAGCTTAACCCAGGCCGCTCCGGCCGAAAATCGCTGTGCTGCTTCGTAGCGGCAGGCAATACAAACCGTCCCCGTTCGATCAATATAGCCCCATCCATCACCTGTCTTGACCGGTGCGAGACCCTCGGCAAAGGATTCAGCTTTTATAAAGCGCGGTACCATGATATACTGGCCCCTGCCATCGATATAGCCCCATTTGCCATCCTGCAGCACCGCCGCAGAGCCTTCGCTAAACGACCGGGCAGCGGCAAACACACAGGGTGAAATTTCCCTGCCGCCCCCTGACCACAGCCCCCAAAGATCTCCCTGCCGGACATAGAGAATACCCTCGCCAGCCTCACGGATCTGATCATACAAGCAGGGGACAATCTCCCGGCCCGCCATATCGATACAGCCCCATTTTCCATCACACCGGACCAGATTCCTGCCGTCAGAAAAAAACCGTACCTCATCAAACCGCAGCTGCAGCATCTGCTTTCCCCCTCTTTTCATCAGCAAACCGGTAACCATTCTTCGGCGCCAAGTGCTTTATCATCATTTTATTACCATTACCATATGACAATAAAAAAATCCTGCCACCCCCAGCGGGCGGCAGAACTTTTATCTGCTAAACAAATTTTTCAAGCAGGCTAAAAAACATTAAAGTTTTTTCACAAATTCCGATTTCAGACTCATCGCACCAAAACCATCAATTTTGCAATCAATATTATGATCGCCACCTTCAACGAGGCGAATATTCTTTACCTTGGTCCCTTTTTTCAGCGGCGCCGAAGCTCCTTTTACCTTCAAGTCTTTGACGATCGTTACCGAATCACCATCCTGCAGCAGATTCCCATTAACATCCTTAACCGCCGTTTGATCGCCGGCTACAGCTGTTGTCGGCTCCCATTCATGCGCGCATTCCGGGCAAATCAGCATCGCCCCATCCTCATAGGTATATTCTGAATTACATTGTGGGCATTTTGGTAAATTTTCCATACATCGTCTCCATTTTCCTTATTTTTTGCAGCCATACTGCACTGCCAGATTGTATCATACCATAAGAAATGAAATCTTAACAACTGTATAGCTACTTGATTCCAGCCCAGATTTCCGGTTTGAACCCCACCAGGACCTGCTCTTCACTGATAAAAAGAGGTCGTCTGACAAGCATGCCGTCACTGGCCAGCAGGGCAAACTGCTCCGACTCCGACATTCCCGGCAGTTTGTCTTTAAGCTGCAGCATTTTATACAGCTGCCCGCTCGTATTGAAAAAACGCTTGAGTGGCAATCCGCTGCGCGAGTGCCACTCTTCCAGTTCCACCGCCGTCGGGTTCTGCTCCTTTATATGGCGCTCGCTATAGGAAATTCCCTGTTCATCCAGCCATTTCTTAGCCCGCTGGCAGGTAGTGCATTTAGGATATAAAATCAATTGATTCATGCCTTATTCCTCCTCAAAATGAAGCAGTGCCTGATGGAAATCTTGCGGCAGGGAAGCTTCCACTGTAATTTCTTTCTGATCCGACAGACGGCAAAAGGTAATCTTTGAAGCATGCAGTGCCTGTCGGCTGATCCACGGTGACCTGCGGCCATACATGCCATCGCCAAGAATCGGGCATAAAATATGTGCCAAATGCACCCTGATCTGATGGGTGCGGCCGGTCAGGAGCGTCAGTTCCAGCTGCGACATTCCCCCCGCTGAAAAGGCCACCCGATACAAGGTACTTGCCGGATCGCCATCCTTTCTTACCGCACGGCGATTGGGGCGCACCGGATCACGACCAATCGGAGCCTCAATAACGCCCGTCGCGGTTTTAGGGCAGCCTGCTGTCAAAGCCGTATACTGCCGCTGCAGGCGTTTATCCTTCAACTGCTGCTCAAGCAAAAACTGGCTGTTTGCATCCTTAGCAAAGATAATGCAGCCCGAGGTATCGCGGTCCAGGCGATGCAACGGCCGAATCGTGCTGCATACGCCGCGCTGCTGAAATTCGTAGGCAAGATAGTTTGCCAGCGTTCCAGCAGCTGTCTGCCCTGCCGGATGGACCAGCTGTCGGGGCGGTTTATTGAGCACCAGCATAAACTCATCCTCATAGAGGATTTCGACCGGGCCGGCCTCCGGTTCCACCCCATAGCCCTCATCTGTTTCTATTTTTATTTTTAGCTGGTCACCAGCTTTAAGTTTTTTTTGCAAAAATGCCGCTCTGTTGTTTAGCAAAATCCCTTTTTGCCGGGTCAGTCGCTGCACGCGCCGTCCGGAAAACTGCAGAATCTGCTTCAGGTAGTCCTCGAGCAACAGGCCAGCCTGCTCCGGTTCGATTCTGTAAGAAGTAAATTTACTCACATCGTCCCCTCTTTCTCAAAAATTCCCCCGCTGGTTTGGAGAAAAAACCTTCCCCATACTTCCCGGCAATTTCTCCTTTACAGCAAATCTTTTATGGCAATCTCGGGATGATGATACCGCCGGCGGCCTTTTGTCCGCTGTCCCAGTTCAATACAGGCCTGTGGGCAGGCATGCAAACAGGCCAGGCACTGCGTACAGTCATGCTGCCATTGCGGGCGGGTATCTTCAAGGCGGATGTTCTGTTTGGGACAAATGCGCTGGCACAGACCACAGCCAGTACAAGCTGCTCCGGCTAAAAATTCCGCATCGAGTTTTTCCGGTTGTTTCTGCACGAGACGATGCATAAAGCGCGACGGCCAGGCAAAGATTTCACGAACCCGGACCTTTTGGCGCCGAGAAATACTTCCGGCAATTTTCTCCAGCCGCTGCACTGCCTTTTGCAAGCGCCGGTCAATGACCGGCTGTGCCGGCAAATCATTCAGCGGCAGGTACACCGATACCATATCCACATAAAAAAACGCCTCCAGGCTTCCGCCAGCCTGATGGACTCTTGCAGAAAGTTCATGGCTGGCATCACTGATATAGTGAAACCCCGCCGTAACGATGCCAAAAGTATATTTCGCTTCCGACAGATCAAGTTTCTGCAAAAAATCTTCGGCCAGCAGCGGCAGGGAAAAGAAGTGAAGCGGCAGGACAAATCCTACCGTACCAGACGGCTTAAAGTCCTTCGTTTCCATTGCCTGGGTGATCGAACGCAGCTGTACCGGCTCGGTAAGCAGCTGCTCCAATTTTCTCGCCATATACAGCGAATTTCCCGTCGCCGATAGATAGTATATTGTTACCATGCAGTATCCCGCCTTTCCCGTATTTTGCCTTGCCTACTTTTCCGCCTTGTGCGCTGCCAGCATCCCGTCAAAATACTGCGTTGCCTGCGCAATATACACCTCATCCGGCAAAAAGTTTTGTGAAAGCAAGGTTTTGGTCGCTTCACTTACCACCCCGTCACGAATGATCTGCCTGGCTGCCTCTTCCACCTGCTCCAGATAAGCAGCTATCACCGGTTCCAGCTGAGGAATCCCCGCGCTTAACAGCCCGCCCTGCGCTGCATAAATTTCAGCCAGCACTTCTGTTTTCATATTGCGCGCCACGCGTTCAATCCAATGGGACAGCACCTGAAAATGGGATCGCTCCGGAAAGCCGCAATTTGAAAGCAGTACCAGCTTCGGCGATTGGCCGCCGTTTCTTCGTGCATGACGGCATTCGCCCCAGGCATCCTTTTGAAAGTACGGGTCACAAACCGGCAGAGAACGGTCCATAAACGTCTTCAACTGGGCTGTGATATGGTCATAATACAGCGGCGTCCCCAAAACCAGTACATCGGTATCTCCGAGCAAAGGCAGCAGCTCCGCCATATCATCTTTGAACACACAGCTGCCCGGTGTCTTAAACCAGCAGGAAAAGCAGCCCTGGCAGGGACTGATTTTCTTTTCCGCCAGAAAAATTTCCTGTGTTTGGGCCCCGGCCTGCTCTGC
>JBOFWE010000334.1:0-1004 GCA_051653465.1 Selenomonadaceae bacterium
CACCAATTTTTCCACAACCTCCTGTTCTTGCTGCAGCAGATTAAAATACCGCTTCATATTCGTAATAAAAGTAATGTTCATGAGCACATTGCCTCCGCCCGCATATGTTGTTTTTCCAGTTCGCTGGCTAAACCTGTCAGCAGCATTTCCTGCAGCGGCTTCATATACTCTGTAATTCTTACAGAATATTGGACCGGACTGATTTTCATTTTTTCTGCCAAATCACCCAACAACCGTGCGGCTGCAGCTTCCACGGCTTCTTTTTTCAATAGCCCCCAGCTATATTCATCATATAGATGAATATACATCACTCCTGCCGTCACTAAAAAATCCCGGCAACACAATCGATGAAGCTCTGTCATAAAGGCCGCTTTGCGTACCGAATTCGTGCCTTCTAGTCTTTGATAGCAACACCAGCAGGATTCTTCTGAAATTCCAAACCGCTGTAGCCGTCGCATCATATCATGCTGCTTTTTAGGGTTTAACCCGCTTTGCCGCTCAAGGGCCTCTTTTACTGCTGCCATAACACTCTTCCCGATAAGCTCCCCCAGCTTTGCATGCTTCCCTGCCGCTTCAAGGTATAGAGATGATTCGGAATTTGCAATAAGCATTGTCTGATCCGTTCCTGATCCCGTCGCAATTCCCGGCGAATAATGACTGCCCGCCACAAGCTCCTGCAAGGCAGCTGCCTTTGCTTCCGTACAGGTTACCAGCGCCCGGGCAAGTGTCCCTGCTGGCAAATCGGCATCAATCATTAGTATGATATTGATCGTTCCCAAGCGATCCGGTTTTTCCAACGGCTGATAATATTGTGCCGGATCCCCGACCCTGCCACCATTGACTTCTATACCGCCGGTGACAATCGCCGTCACAGTAAGTTCTTTAAAGGAGATGGATTTTATTGCCACATTTTCCATACTCGCTGCCGTTCCCATGCCACTCACTTTTTCGCAATCAAGATCCAGGCTGGTGGCAACTTTTTTCATATGTTCAATATATGTATC
>JBOFWE010000335.1:0-1504 GCA_051653465.1 Selenomonadaceae bacterium
CCTCAGCGAATGATCGGCTCCTATTCGGATATCACGACGAGAAAACAGCAGGAAGAACGCATCCGGCATATGGCCTATCATGATGCCTTGACCGATCTTCCTAACCGGGCCAGCCTGCATGAAAAAATGATGGATTTTATCAGCAGTGATGGGGCGCAGGACCGATCCGCCATGATCTTGCTGTTGAATATCGACAATTTTAAAGCGGTCAACGATTCTTTGGGCTATGCCTGCGGTGACAGTCTGCTTATTTCAGTAGCGGAGCGCCTCAGTGATGAATTGCCAGAAGCCTCTATGATAACGCGCATTGGGGCCGATGAATTTTGCCTGCTTTGTCTGGATGTGGAGCCGGAGACTGTCGGCTTTTGGGCGGAACGGGTATTGGCCTTATTTACTCGTCCGGTAAATGCCTGTGGCAATCAATTTTTTATCACAATTAGTATTGGCATCGTGGTTTTTTCCGGCGAGGATTCTGTGGATCGGATTCTTGGCAATGCCAATACTGCCTTACAGTATGCCAAGAAGGCCGGAAAAAAGACTTGGAAGGTTTTTAAAGCTGAAATGCAGCAGGATGTCGTGCACCGTATGCAGATGGAGAGCGCCCTGCATATGGCTCTGGCGGTGGAACAGTTTACCGTTTATTATCAGCCGCAGATCGATATTGCTTCGGGACGGATGGTCGGCATGGAAGCGCTGATTCGCTGGGTGCATCCGGAAAAAGGCTATATTTCGCCTGCCGAGTTTATCCCATTGGCCGAAGATACCGGCATGATCGTGCCACTGGGGGAATTTGTTCTGCGGGCTGCCTGCCGGTTTGGAAATTCCTTGCGGCGTAAAGCCGAGGGGGAATTGCGGCTGGCGGTCAATATTTCGGTACATCAGCTGATGCAGGAGGATTTTATCCAGCGCTTGCAGCGGATTTTGCGGGAAGAAAACTACCCGCCAACGCTATTGGAATTAGAGATCACAGAAAGCATTTTAATGGAATCTTTAGAAGAAAATGTTAAAAAACTAAAACAGCTTCGACAAATGGGAATGCATATTTCTCTCGATGACTTTGGCACAGGCTATTCTTCGCTGACATATTTGAGCCGGTTGCCGATCGATGTGCTGAAAATTGATAAGTCCTTTGTGCAGGAAGTCGGAATTGCGGAGCATGGCGCGGCAATCATCGGCACAATTATCGAACTGGCCCATCAGATCAATATGGCAGTGGTGGCCGAGGGGGTTGAAACCATGGCTCAGCTTGATTCAATGCGCGAGCTCAATTGTGATTGTTTACAGGGCTATCTGGTCAGCCGGCCGCTGTCCGCCCAGCAGTTTTTTGATATTTATGAAGAAAATAAAGGGCTGTTCTCACTTGCCGGTATTACCGCAAAATAGCAGTTGTCAGGATTTAATTGAAAGGGTTTTAAGGGGGAGCAAGTATGCGCATTCAGACGAAAATGACGGCGGTTTTCAGTGGAGTGATAGCTTTACTGATGCTTGTGGCGGCAATCCTTGG
>JBOFWE010000336.1:0-2151 GCA_051653465.1 Selenomonadaceae bacterium
AATTGTTTTCTTTATTACATTGTGCACAATTTAATCGCTTTTGTCAATAAAAACTTATAAAACAAGCTCATCGCACGAGCAGTGTCCACAGACTCCATAGCCCAAACCCGGCAATACTAAGACCGGCTCCATGCTGCAGTGTCTTTAGGGCGTTCGCTCCGAGTCCATGACGCATAAAACTTACCGCTGTCGTCAGCAACATCCACCAGCAAATCGATCCGCAAAATACTCCAAGGACTATTTCCACTGCTGCCGCTGATTCTCCTGCCGTAGCCAGACCACTGCCAGCAAAAACCGCTGAAAAAGAAAAAATGGTCAGCGGATTCGTCAGCGTCAAAAAAAATGTTGCCGCCAAGGTTTTCCAGCGGCTGTCGCTAGGTTGCTTCGACCAATTTTTTCCCGGGCTGGATGAAAAAATCCGCCAGCCCAGATAAAGCAAAAATACTCCGCCCCCCAAATGCAGCCAGCTATTATATTTTGTTAATCGCTCAGCCAGCAGCGTCAGTCCCCAAGCCCCAATGCCAGCATATAGCGCATCGGCCGCAGCTGCTCCCAGGCCGGAAGCCAGTCCAAGCTTAGCTCCCCCCCGCAGCGTGTTGCTGATACAGAGAAGCCCTATCGGGCCAACCGGCGCTGCAATGGACACCCCCAGAAAAAAACCCTTCATAAAAAATCCCAACTCCATAAAACACCTCCTCGAACGCAACCATTCCTTCCGGTATTAGCCGGCTGCAATAATTATATAAAACTATATACGCCATTCGAATCCGCGCCCCCTGCAATACCAGCTGTAAATAAAAAGTCAGTGACTTTTACAGCAACCAAATTTCTGCTTACCGGAGTATCTCTGGCTGAAAAAAATTTTTTATTTACAATTTCGTTTATTTGTTTTATTATTTAGTTAGTCTTAACTAACAAAATAGATAAGGATGGTCTTTCCGCTTATGAACCGGCGCAATTTTTTATATTCCCTGGGATTTTGTTTAACAGCTCTGGCTGGAGGTATCTCGATATTTCCTCCGCCCGCAACACTCAAGAGGGTGCCGTTGTCAACGAGCGATACCAACAGACTGCCTGCCGAGTTGGCGCAGCTCCTCTATCTTGCCACCCTGGCCCCAAGCAGCCATAACACACAGCCCTGGCAAATCGAACTGGCTTCCCCGCAGCGCTGGCTGCTTTCATTGAATTCAGCTCGCTGCCTTCCTGTTGTTGACCCACAGCATCGGGAAATGATACTTTCCCTTGGCACTTTTTTAGAAAATCTTCACCAAGCCTCGGCCGCCAGTAGTTGGGAAATGACCTACCATGTGTTGCAGCCAGATCCGCTTGCTCCCTTAATTGAAATTATACTGCAGCCAAAACCGGCTCCACGTGATAACGATATTATTATACAGCTGGAATCACGTCGCACGCTGCGCCGTTCACTGCTCACGACAACACTTACAAAAGAGGATGTTGAACTGCTAGTGGCCTCTGATCCGTTGCTGACCTATTATCCGCAGGAGAGCAGCGAGGGGAAATTATTGGCCACACTGACCCAGCAAGCGAATCTCCGGCAGCTTGCTTCCCGGCCAATTCAAGAGGAACTCGTTCAATGGATTCGCCTCACTATCGCCGAAATTCTTGCAGAAGAAAACGGGATTACACCGGCCAGCATGGAAATGAATCTTTTTCTTCGCTGGTATGCTGAATACAGGCTGACAAAAAAGGACCTGCTTTCAGATTTTTCTATGAAGGAAAGCCTGCGGCTGACCGAACAACAGCTCACGGAAGGCTCCGGCTGGATTATCTGCATGAGCCCCAACACCGAGGTTGCTTCTTTGCTAAGTGCCGGCCGGCGGTTTGAGGCCCTATGGCTGCGGGCAACAGCTAAAAAAATTGCCATCCATCCAATGTCACAAGCCTTAGAAGATCCGCTTTGCCAAGAAGAGCTAACGCCTACGCTTGGCAAAGCCCCGCTTCAATTTATCGCCCGGATAGGATACTGCTCCGACTATCCTACTCCTGTCAGTCCCCGCATGTCCTTAACAAAAGTCATTGATAAAGGAGTCCTTTAAATGGAAACAGAATTACTCATTGTCAAATACATCGACATCTTATCCGGCGTTATGCGCCAATCTATGGAAGAATACCGGGAGCAGCCCCCCTATC
>JBOFWE010000337.1:0-1320 GCA_051653465.1 Selenomonadaceae bacterium
CTGCATTTTAGGGGGAACGGGGCGTCTGGTGCAGCAGAAAAAAATCGGCATGAACGGCCTCAGCTCAGTGGCATTCCCCGCTACAACTCAGAGGTTATGTCACTCAACGATGCCCTTCTCGTCGAGGACAGCGAACAAAAGCGCGCTTTTTTTACCAATGCCATCAAACAGAACAGTCTGCATAATCAGGCGATTGTCCGGCAGGCCATTCAAAATGAAGACCGTGAAATATCGCATTATGCGGTTTCGATGGTGACAACACAGATTGAGAGCCTGGAGATGGAACTGTTTAAAATTGAAAAGTGGCTGCAGCAGGGGAAGTTTGCCAATAATACAGCTGTGTGGAAGAAATATACGGAGGTTCTGGCTGCGTATTTGTCCATTGGTTTTCTTGATGCCGTATCACAGCAAAGCCGTCAGCAGCGTTATTGTGAGGCGCTGGGCAAGCGGCTGAGCCTGGGGGATCAGCTGCCCAAGGTCTACCGGGAGCTGATAAAGACAGAATTTGCACTTGCCCGGTATGATGCGGCGGCGGAGCACTGCAGTGCTTATCAACAGAAATTTCCGGCGCTTGAGGAGCCCTATCTTCTTTGGATTGAGCTCTATGTTTCGCTGCGTGATTATGAAAAATTGCAGCAAAAAATAGCCGAGCTCAAGGCCAGTCCAATAAAGCTGACGATTGAGGCATTGCGAGTCATTCGCTTTTGGGATAAAGGAGCACAAGATGTATAGAAAAAATATAATCGCAGTTTTTGGCCTTGTCTTTTTACTGGGCTTATTCTTTCAGTACAACCGAACGGATGGTTTTGTCCGGCTCAGTGCCAATACAAATCCCCAGGCACTGGCGCAATATCCGCTGCAGCTTAGCATGCAGGATAAGGATTCTCTGGCCAAGGACCGGTTTTTACTGCTGTATGATCCGACCAGTGTGCGCAGCGTATTTTTAAAATACAAGACGGTAGAACTGATTGAACAACAAAAGAAAAGCGTGCAGGTTCTGCCGCTGTCGGCGGCAATTGATCCGCAGGAAAAATACGACGGGGTACTGTTGGCTGCCGGTAATCTTGAGCAGGCTGTGGCTTTGCCCTATGTGGAAGACTACGTAAGAAACGGTGGCACGGCCGTCTTTATGGAGCGGATTGTACCGGGACCTGTCAGCAATGCATTTGTTTCAGAACTGGGGATTACTTCCCTTGGCAGCGAGATCAATACCGATGGGATCAAGATGCTGACGAATTTCTTGTTTGGCGGCCAGGGCTTTACCTTAAATGGCAAGTCATATCAGACGAATGCCAATTTTGTTACTCTGGCTGACACAGC
>JBOFWE010000338.1:0-1765 GCA_051653465.1 Selenomonadaceae bacterium
AACAATTTGCAAAAATGTTGTCCGGGCATGGAGCAGATGAAATTAATGCTGCCTATAGACATATCACCACTGAAATTATACAGAAAATCAATGGCATGTTATATTTGGGTGGAAATGAATTGACGGTTATAGGCAATCGATTTATTGTCAGGGCAATCGGCAGTAAAGTTGAAGTGCAGGTACCGCAGATAAAATCTATCGACCGGGAGTATATAAAAAGTATTTCTAGGCGTGCTATGCAGGATGTTGAAGAGCAAAATTTTGATAGTGCAATCACGAAATCAAGAACACTGCTTGAGGAAACATTTTGTTATATCATAGAGAAAAAAGGTGAAATACCTTCGGATAGTGGAGATATAGCAAAATTATATAGGCAGGTCAGAACACTTTATAATATGCACATCGACGAGAATACCGACAGAAGAATCAAGACATTACTTTCTGGATTGAATAATATTGTTTCTGCAATTGCGGAAATGCGTAACAAAGACAGTGATGCCCACGGTGTGGGATCAAATAGAATTCACATTGACGAACATCACGCTCGCCTTTTTGTAAATTCAGCAATGACGATGGCAGATTTTATTTTGTCGGTTGAAATCAAAGCAAATGACACTCCATAAAATGTAATTTCGCCTATAATTCAGTCAAAGCATTAGGGGCGCTTATCTTTTTCGTTATTAATAAGCGAATTTCAATGATTTAATCGTATGACCCAATAAGATCTATCAAATGAGCTATATCCGAAATGATATATTATTTACATGACACCATAAGAATCCCTATGCCTTAACTGGCATGGGGATTCTTTTCATATGAAGGGGGCAAATAATCATGGTAAAACGACAGCAGGTGTAAACGGTACTAATATTAATCTTTTGCTAGATGATTTTCTGAAGGTTCCATTTTAAGAGAAATAAATGGAACCTTATTTTAGTTCCGAAAAAGGAGCGTTTTGGGGAGAGTGAAAAAAGCTTTTTTGCGATTTGAATTAGGGATTTCTGCATTGTTATAATTTTAATGATCTGTATGGAAGGAGGGCAATCAGTTGATTAAGATTGACTTTGATAATATCAACGATGATCTTGTGTATAAAGCCTTTAGTGTTGAAGGCAATGAATCTGATGCACTTAATGATAGCTATCTAGAATTATTCGAGCTTATTGGGAAAGATGCGATGATCAAACTGTTCAAGCATTTTCGCGGCAATAAGATAGATTGCCCCATGCGCTTAGTATATGCCTTTTAAAAATCTGTCTAGTTTATTGTAGTTGATTCAATATATGCAATATCAAAAATAACTCTTTTGTACTATAGTATTTTTTTATAAGATGAAATAGTATATAGTGATTAAAGTGCTTTAAATAAACATTGAAGGGGATTATTGAATGAATGAAGAATTGGAAAATTTAACAAATGAAGAGATTTTAAGGGCCTTTAAAATTGTGATTCCATATATCAACAAAATTGTTCGTGAGGATATTGTCGTAGGGCTAACGGATAAAAAGGAATATATAGGATATGCTCGCAGTGAAAACCTAGATATACAGTTATCTGCGGGAAAATCAGTGAATGAAAACCCAATTATTACAAAGTGTATGAACGAAAACACAACCTTATCAGCGGATGCGGACGAAAAAATATATGGCAAGCCGATTAAGACGATTTTTACACCAATACACGGTACGGATGGGACGGTTATTGGTTCATTGAGTAGCGGTGTAGATATGGAAGCAAATCAAAAGTTGATTAAAGCTGTTAAAGA
>JBOFWE010000339.1:0-2109 GCA_051653465.1 Selenomonadaceae bacterium
CAATTCGGATTGATGGCGTTGACATCCGGGATGTCCGGCTTGATTCGCTGCGAGAACAGATCGGCATCGTGCCGCAGGAAACCATGCTGTTTAGCGGAACGGTCGCTTTCAATATCCGTTATGGCCGGCTCGATGCCACGGAAGAAGAGATTGTGGCCGCAGCAAAGGCGGCTAATGCCCATGAATTTATCATGGGACTGCCGGAAGGCTATGATACGAAAATTGGCGAACGAGGATCAAGTTTGTCTGGGGGACAGCGGCAACGGATTTCTATTGCCCGGGCAATACTCAAAAATCCACGGGTGCTGATTCTCGATGAAGCTACCTCGGCCCTTGACACCGAGAGTGAAAAGGTCGTGCAGGCAGCACTAGATAAGCTGATGCTGGGAAGAACATCGTTCGTCATTGCGCATCGCCTGTCGACGATTTTGCAGGCGGATTCAATTATTGTGCTGGAGGATGGCAAGGTTAAGGAACGCGGCACGCATGAAGAATTATTGGCGCAGGGTGGATTATACAAAAACTTGTATGATATTCAATTCAACAAAAAGAACGTGTAGATAAAAGGTGGAAACAGTATGCAGATACTATACAATATAGCGGCCATTCTGGTGGTGATCCTGATCATCCCGGCCTTTATGATTCGATCCGTTCGTGAAAAGGGATTTGTTGAACGGATTAAACAAAGCCTGGGCCTTTTGCCCAAAGAAGCTTTAGCGCGCGTTGCCAAGCGGCAATGTATCTGGGTTCATGCGGCCTCGGTGGGGGAGATCGTTGCTGCCAGTCCGCTGATCAAGGAGTTTCGCAGGGAGTTCCCTGATGATCCGATTCTCGTTTCCGTTGTGACTAACAGCGGCTATGCAATGGCAAACCGGATTATAAAGGATGCTGACAGCATCATTTACTATCCGCTCGACCTGCCGTTTTTGCCGGAGTATATTCTTGGCAAGATACGCCCGCGGGTATTTTTGCCGGTGGAAACGGAGCTGTGGCCGAATTTCTTGAAGGCCGCACGGAAATACAAAATACCAGTGATGATGGTAAACGGACGCATCAGCGATAAGAGTGTAAAACGTTATCATCATTTGCACAGCTTGCTTGACGATATGATCAGTACTGTCAATGTATTTGCTATGCAGTCGGAGATTGACGCCCAGTATATTCAGCGTCTTGGGGCCAAGGCTGAATTTGTAACCGTTACCGGCAATACGAAATTTGATCAGACCTATACAAATGTTGAGCCGGCAGAAAAACGGCGGTTAATCAGTGAAATGGGCCTTGGTACGGCAGAGGGGATCTTACTTGCGGGCAGTACACATAAGGGTGAGGAAAAATATGTTTTGGAATCCTTTTGTAAGCTGAGGCAGGATTTCCCAGGAGTGAAAATGGTCATTGCTCCGCGTGACATTATGCGCCAGGATGAAATTCAAACGCTTTGCCATGAGTACGGGTTTTCTGTCCGATTGCGCACCGAACTTCTGGAAAATCCGGGAGAGGACCATGATATTGTTATCCTCAACACAATTGGTGAGTTGGGGAAAGTCTATAGTATCGGCGATGTCGTCTATGTTGGCGGCAGTCTGATCGAGCATGGCGGACATAATATTCTGGAGCCGGCAGCGCATGGGAAAGCGATTATCGTTGGGCATCACATGTTCAATTTTAAAGATACGCATATACTCTTCAGCAAGCGTGGTGCTTGTATTACGGTTAAAAATCAGCAGGAGCTGACCGCGAGCATTCGGCGCCTGTTTGCAAATCCAGAGGAAAGAGCCCGCATGGAGGAAGAAACGCTGGCTATTGTCAGCGAGAACAAAGGCGCTTCGCGCAAATCCGCGTTGATTTTACATGAACTGCTCGATAAATATGAACAATCGCCATCGCGGATCCGGTCAATTGAAAAGATTGAAAACCTGCAGACCTATCTGATTCAGCTCGTACATGGCAAAGAAGACCATGGGCTGCTGGCCAATATCGTGATTTTTATCCTGCATGTTTTTTCGTATATTTACGGAGCTCTGGTCAATTGTAAACTGGCCCTTTATCGCAGTGGTGTTTTGCATAAAGCCGAATTAGACTGCTTTGTTATCAGCCTTGGTAATATTACGG
>JBOFWE010000340.1:0-1913 GCA_051653465.1 Selenomonadaceae bacterium
GAAAAGATATCGTCAGCTTTGATGTCGAGGTTTTGGGAGTTGAAAGCAATGGCAAAGGGGCGCACGATCAGATCCTTGCCCGGGCATCGGGGCCGGTAGTTGATGAAGCGGGTGGCATTATTCACGGAATGAGTGGCAGCCCGGTCTATGTCGATGGGAAGCTGATCGGCGCAGTGGCCCGCGGAATTGCCGCCGATACGGATCCGCATGTCTTTTATATTACGCCGATTGAAGATATGCTGAAGATTTGGGATCTGCCGGATACAAAAAACCAGACCCAGCTCAAGCAGGTTGATTTAAGAGCGGTTTTACAGCAGGAAGAAGAGGCGGCCGCCAAAAAGTTGGCGGCAATGGCAAAAGATAAAACGGCAAGTGTCGAAAAAAAGGCAGCGGAAGTTTCTACACAAACAACGGGGGCGGCAGCATCGGTGAAATCGGATACCTATCCGGTATCGACATCGCTGCTCGTTGCCGGATTTACTGATAAAAGTCTCGACTTTCTAAAGGGAAAACTGGCACCGTTTGCGCTGGTTCCATATAGTGGTGGCTCCATGAGCTCGACGGCAGGAGTGGTGCAGCGGAATGCTTCGCTGCAGCCCGGCAGCAGTGTTAGTGCTGCTTTTGTATATGGAGACTTTACCGTAGGAGCTACCGGAACGGTAACGGCTGTTGATGGCAGCCGGATTTTGGCCTTCGGCCATCCTTATACGTATTTGGGCAATGTTAATTTCTTTATGACGGATGCGAGTGTTATCGGGGCGGCCGGATCACTGACCAATGGAACGAAAATCGCTTCCTTTGGCAATATCATCGGGCGGATTAATCAGGATCGTTATTCCGGGATCAGCGGGATTATAGGGACCTTCCCCAGTGTTGTGCCGATTCAGGTCACGGTGAAGGATCGCCAGACGGATCAGGAAACGACCTATTCCTCACAGATTGCTTATGATGAAAAACTATTGCCGGCAATTGGCCCGTCGATTGCCTATGCGGCAATGGATAAGACGATTGACCGACAGGGCCTGGGTACGGCAAAGGTTTCCTTTGAAATTACGACCAGTGCAGTTGATGGGGGAAAGATCGTCCGCGATAACATGTATTTTAATGGGGCTGATGTTGGCCCGGCAGCTGTATCGGAGCTTGGTCAGGTATTGGATCTTCTTTGCTATAATGATGAAGGTGAGGCGGATGTTCTTGGCATAAAGGTCAAGGTCGAGCTGGCCGAGGGTCGGCAGACGGCATCGCTTTTAGAGGCTGTTCCGGACAAACCAAAAGTGAAGCCGGGAGACACGGTGAATTTTAAGGTGAAAATCAAACCGTATCGCCAGCCGGAAGAAACAATTGCAGTCCCTTATACGGTGCCGAAGACACAGGCTGATGGGCCGCTGAATCTTGAACTTCGCGGCGGTGGACTGGTACCGGTGATGCAGCTGTTACAGCAGGGGCTGGTAAGTGGTGCAGATCTTGAAAACAAACAGTCCTTCAAGGATAAAATAAAAGAATTTCTGCAGACAAACAAGAATAATGAAATCATCATTACGCCAGCTGTTCAGCCGTTGATGACGGAAAAAGACCAGATGGCAGCAGTCGAGCAGGCCTTCCAGCAGTCACAAAAAAATCAAACTACGGCTAAAGCATCCGCTGCGCCTGCAGAACCGGCTAAGTTCGCGACGCAGTACATTATCGACAATCTAACGCATGTAACTTTGCAGGTTGAAAAAAAGAACTGAGAAAAAGGCCGCCTATAGTGAGGCTCTTGATTGAGGATAAAAGTAAAAGCGCTGTAAAACAAAAGTTTTGCAGCGCTTTTTTGCTTATTTATAAAAAAGAATTGAATAATTCTCAAAAAAATAGTAAACTAATATGTACTATTGTATATAATTTGAAGAAAATAAAGCTGTGAATAGTTTTTG
>JBOFWE010000341.1:0-1135 GCA_051653465.1 Selenomonadaceae bacterium
TGGGAGACCAGCTTCGTCGCTTAGGCTTGATCTTCTATCTTATTATCTTATATACAGCGTTTCTGGGGAAAATGCTCTTTTACTACCATTACCATGATGTTTATAACCATATTTTATGGCTGGGAAAAAAGGCTGATAAAAATAATTTGCGGGACATTTTTTTCAATCAGAATCATGGCGGATTGATTATATTCAGCTATATACCGTACATATATGGGTGCAATCTGCTGGTTCGATTTTTACTGAGATTACCTAGTATGGAATATCCTGTAGTTCAAAATATTCTTTTGCAGTATTTGTTTAACTTTATAGTGGTCTTTGCTCTCGTAGCCCTGTTCTATTACTGTCGTTTTGGTGGCACTTTTAAACATGCGGATAAACCGGAGTGGGATGAGATTCCAACAGTGGTAAAGAAAGATATTTTTCTGGCCAAGGCGACAATGGATGATCTGGTGACGCTGGAAAGTGTGTGGAAACGACCGATGCAGGAGCTGATGGAGCATACGGATGAGCAATCGTTAAAGCTCATGGACAAGGTGATTCCCCCGGAGGGGAAGAACTGGTATTTGCAAAAAGATCCATTGCAGGCTTTTAGGCGAAATGCCAGTGGCCCTAAAATGAAAAAACCACAGCATATTTTCATCCTCTTTGGTGAAAGCCATTCGCAGGCACCCTTTGATGATATATATTCCTCCCTGAATTTAGTTGAGGCCAGTCTGAAATTCCGCCAGGATCCGCATGTCGTTTCCTGGAAACACTTTTTGCCGGGCGGAGAGATATCACAACCGGCACTGGTAAGCTTTTTGACAGGTGTATATGATGCCGGTCTAGAACTTAATGAAAAAGAGGATTTCTGGGAAAAGACATTTCCGACAGCATTGCCGGTTCAGCTGAGGCAGCTTGGCTACAAAACCGTATTTTGGTATGGCGGCGGTATGAACTGGGGGAGCCTGCAGCATTTTATTCCCGGCAACGGATTTGATGCCTATATGGATGCAACCGAGTTTTGTCCCCAGGATGCGCCCCGGACATGGCTTGGCATATATGATCATGTATTCCTTGAAAAAACAGCAGAATTGATTGATCAGATGGAAGATGGGCAGCCTGTCGTACATTTTATCTATACCACATCAAA
>JBOFWE010000342.1:0-1712 GCA_051653465.1 Selenomonadaceae bacterium
AATCCTGGCCAGCTGGTTCTTTTTCATGTGTTTACCGATGGGATCAAACAGGAAGACCACAAGCGATTGCAGCAACTGGTACAGATGTTTCCGGTGGCAATAAAGCTGTATTATATTAATCCAAATATTTTTAGAGAACTTCGATCAACCCTGCAGTGGTCGATTGCTACCTACTATCGTTTTATTATGGGACAAGTCCTCTACGGGCAGGTAGATAAAATTCTGTATCTTGATGCGGATATTATTTGCCGGGGATCACTCAACGAATTAAAGCAGATGGACTTTGGCGGAAAAACAGTAGCCGCGGTAAATGATTTAATTGACAGCTATCATTTTCCGATTCGGATGAAGAAACTAGGGATAACCAGCGGAAAATATTTTAATGCCGGGATGCTATATATCGATATCAACCGCTGGCATGAAAAGGACATATCCGAGCGTTCTTTAGCGGCCTTAACAGCAGAGCCGGAAAAATACGATTATCTTGACCAGGATGTCCTGAATGTATTGCTCGAAAATGACATCTGCTATATCGATAAAAAATATAATTTTGTCTATAATATGGAAAAGAGCACATGGGATTTACCTACAGATGTTATTTTTCTCCATTATGCAACGCGGCAAAAGCCATGGCACAGATGGTGCGCGCATCCACTGGCGGAACTTTTCCACGATATCGCAGCAAAATCTCCGTGGAAAGATGTGCCGTTAATAGCAGAGCCGCGAAACTATAAGGAAATGAAAATGATGGCCCGGGCGATGGGGAAAGAGCACCGATATGGGGCAATGGCATACTGGTACTGGCGATATATGATAGGGAAGTTTCGATGAAAAGAGTATGGGGAGGAATATATATGATAGTTACTCTGGACCGTTGGATCGGATGGCTGCTACTGGCGGCGGCAGTGCTGCTAGGCAGTTGGCGAACTGGAGCGAATATCGTGATCAGCATAGCCTTTTTGTTGGCTGTTATCCGTATAATAGGCTCTTTTAGTGAGATTAAATGGGATATCAACCCTGGATTATTAAAGGCAGCGGGAATATATTTCTTTGTTATAGGAGCCACTAGTATATTTTCGGAAGATATACGGACCAGCCTTTTGGCGGGGCAGGAAGTCTTTCGTTATATTTTGATTTTTTTTGTTTTTTGGCCATTTGTTCGTCAGCCGCAGGTGCAAAATAAGATCTTATATTGCTTTGCAGCTGGAATTGGCATCGGTGGTTGTATTATCGTTTTGGCAAATCTGATTCCGGCGCTGCATAATCATGCCCGTACAGGGTTGCTGGGGATTATGAACTATGGCGGAGCCGCTGCTATACTGTTGCCGGGGACAACCGCATTGGCACTGCTGGAAGAAGATCGGAGAATTAAGCGATGGTTGAGTGCAGCGATCTTCTTTGGGGGAATGGGCCTTCTTTATAATGGAACAAGAGGTGCGTGGATTGCCGCCGGGGTAGCTATGATTTTGACGATAGCACTTTTTTGGCGTCCACGGATAAAGCATGTCCTGCTTTTAGGGGGGGTGCTACTTATTGTCGGGGGGGTTGTCAGCCAGTCGGCATTTCTGTCCCAAAGGATTAAGTCAACCGATCGGCAGGATTCATCGATTGTGCTGCGTCTCGGGATGTGGAAGCTGGGGCTGGAATCTTGGGAAAATCATAAACTTGCTGGCAGCGGCCTTGGCCGAGCCCCAACTTACACATATCAGCCG
>JBOFWE010000343.1:0-2710 GCA_051653465.1 Selenomonadaceae bacterium
AAGAACGAGTCACCGGTGGCTTGTGGGGCCTTGGGGATAGATTCATCAAGAGCATTTAACCCAGAATCATATTCGCCAACACGGCCAACCCCGGCCTTTACACCGTGGTATACCAATCTGCCGCCGATTGCTGCCGGCAAAGCGGATAAAGCCCCCTGTCCAATAGTAGAGACTGGCCTTTCGATAATATTTTTTCCTAAATCGTCTTGTGAAGCCCAATCAACAATCGGGCCGTAGGTATTATCGCGGACGGCAGCACCTATACCGTCACTATGGGCTTTTTCTGCAACATCGCCAAGCCAGTCTGCACCAGCAGCAGGGGCAAGAACTGCCTGCTGTGGTCCCGGGACCATGGAAGCCCCCATAATTACCGGTTGCACAGTTCCTTTCCACAGTTGTTTACCAGCTGATTTTTCATAAGCCTGGTCATCTGCAGTATATGGGTTGTTTTGTATGGTGTACTGCGCCTTTTCCCCTTCGCTCATACCGTTGTCACCCAGAGAGTCATATGTTTCTTGGATATGTTGCACTCGCTGGTTTTCGGCTCGCAGGGATTCATCCCATGCCTGCTGCGCACCGTTTAAATAAGGATCTATGATATTGGTCTTTATATCGTTTTTAATATTTTCCCATGTACTAGGAGCCGGCTTTTGTTGGGCCGGCTCCAAAGTATCAAGGAAATTTTTATTGTTATCCGGTAACGAATTAAGAAAATCATCCACTGCAATCAGCCCCTAATCCCATAAGTAACTATCATAAGAATCGCCATAACCTTTTTGACGTAAAGATGCTTGAATTTGATCTTTTGTATAGCCTCGATTGTAGGCTTCATTTATCCAATCTGCGATATTATCGCCTGTAGGATTGGAATGATCACCGCCAGTACCGGCAGAGCCTGTGGCGTCCGCTGAATCTATTCCTGCAGCCTGAGATAACATCTGCATAGCTCGTTGATAATTATTGTAATTTGGATAGTCACTTTCTTTCATTTCGCCAGCTTCAAGTGCTTGTTTATGTGACGATACCCACGAATTAAACGCAGTGATTATGCCTTTTGCGGCAGTGATCCGGGAGGCATTCCCCCCGTTACCGCCGCTGCCACGCATCTGAGCAACCTGCAGAGAAGTTTTTGCTTGAAGCTGTGCGTTGGCCGAAGGATTATCGTGTTCATAGCGTTTTTCGTCGATTGATGCATTTGTGTCCGGGGAAACAGATTTCGCATCAGCAAATATAGGCTTAATGTAGCTGCCATCAGAGAACGCGCCACCGTTTTTAGGTGCGACATAATATTGCACTTTACCGCCCAGATCCTTTGAAGTGATAGACACATCATTTGCCGCCAGCATCTGCGCCATAAGAGAAGTGTCTACCCCATCACGCCCCATGCGCTTTGCGGCATTGTTATATTCTTGCATGGCCCACAGTGCCTTCTGTTTTGCCTGCGGAGTCGATAAATCGCCAAATAGGTATGGCATTAAAGCCCGCCTGTTTTGGTAGTCTATAGCATCCGACGCACCCGACAGCTTATCTTGCATCGCCTGCTGGATCATCGGGAAAACCTTCTGCGCGGTTTCATAGCCATATTTCGAGACAATGTTTTTCATTGTAGAAGTGGCAAATTGATTGATTTTCGCCTTTTGCTCCTGATAGGATAGTTGCTGCATTGGTTTATCGTCCTGGAACCCGTACTCCTGTTGCATCGGATTCGAGAAATCATATTGTCCCTGCGCCGCCGGCTGCTGAGTCTTTGCTTGTGCGGCCGCTTTTGCCGCCGGATCACTACCAACATACGTATCGCCGACATACCATTCCGGATTCGCCGCCTTAGCTGCGGCAAAGGCATCATAATCAGACTGTGTATGAATTGGCCCTTGGTTCTGTGGCAAAGCCGGATTGGCGGATGCAAACTGTTTAGCTGCCGTGAGAAAACCACTGCTGCCGGCGCCGTCCAATTGCGACATTGTCGGGGCCATTTGTTGCACCCCATCAGCGACACTATTGAGAGCGGTTGGCTGCAACTGTTTTCTAGCCGCATCCACAAGCCCTTGGCCGGTTTGCGTAGTGGGAATAACCTGCGCTACTTTCGGCTGCAACTGTTTGTCTGCATCATCAGAAAAATTTGCTGCTGCCGCATAGGCATCATCCATGTTCTTTTTATCCATATAGGCATTCGTAATGTCAGCTAATGCATTCAGTGGGCCGTAATATTGCTGTGGATTATAGCCAAACATTTAATCACCGTACCCTTCTACGGCGATGCCGTCGGCAAAAAAGATATTGCGACCACTGACAACAATGTCATAGACAAGATCCTGTCGTCCTGTCGGCTCTGCTTTTACCAAATGTACTTTGTCTCTACTGAAGGTAAGAACTGGTTTTTTTATGCGCTCGACATATTCAAACCACGGAGATGTATAAAACCGCTGCGATTCCGTGGTTCCGATCACAGCACCATCTTCAAACGTGGCATTGATGATATCCGTTACGACCGCGGGGTTTGTTTGCAAAACTTTTTCGATGCAGAGACGATCGTTATCATCGAAGGAATATACTTCGTCGCCCGGGATAATGTCCATAATTCGCTTGGATCCCTGCGGAGTCCGCACACGAGTTTTCCCAACAAAGCATTTTGTAATCAGTGCAGATCCAATAGAGCCAACAGCCCCCCAGGCTCCGGACCCACCATCTCCGGCGGACTGTGTGGTTGTCA
>JBOFWE010000344.1:0-2110 GCA_051653465.1 Selenomonadaceae bacterium
CAATTCGGATTGATGGCGTTGACATCCGGGATGTCCGGCTTGATTCGCTGCGAGAACAGATCGGCATCGTGCCGCAGGAAACCATGCTGTTTAGCGGAACGGTCGCTTTCAATATCCGTTATGGCCGGCTCGATGCCACCGAGGAAGAAATTGTGGCTGCAGCCAAGGCGGCTAACGCCCATGAATTTATCATGGGCCTGTCGGACGGCTATGACACGAAAATTGGTGAGCGGGGATCAAGTTTGTCTGGGGGACAGCGGCAACGGATTTCTATTGCCCGGGCAATACTCAAAAATCCACGGGTACTGATTCTCGATGAGGCGACCTCGGCTCTTGATACCGAGAGCGAAAAGGTCGTACAGGCGGCACTCGACAAGCTGATGCTGGGAAGAACCTCATTTGTCATTGCCCATCGCCTGTCAACAATTCTGCAGGCGGATTCAATTATTGTGCTCGAGGACGGTCAGGTCAAGGAACGCGGCACGCATGAAGAGCTATTAGCTCAAGGTGGGTTATACAAAAAATTGTATGATATTCAGTTCAACAAAAAGAACGTGTAGATAAAAAGGTGGAAACAGTATGCAGATACTATACAATATAGCGGCCATTCTGGTGGTGATTTTGATCATCCCGGCCTTTATGATCCGATCCGTTCGTGAAAAGGGATTTGTTGAGCGGATTAAACAAAGCCTGGGGCTTTTGCCGAAAGAAGCTTTAGCACGCGTTGCCAAGCGGCAATGCATCTGGGTTCATGCGGCTTCGGTTGGCGAGATCGTTGCGGCTAGTCCGCTGATCAAAGAATTTCGTCGGGAATTTCCCGATGATCCGATTCTCGTTTCCGTTGTTACCAACAGTGGCTATGCGATGGCAAATCGGATTATCAAGGATGCCGACAGCATTATTTACTATCCGCTCGACCTGCCGCTTTTGCCGGCATATATTCTTGGCAAGATCCGACCGCGGGTATTTTTGCCGGTGGAAACAGAGCTGTGGCCGAATTTCTTAAAGGCGGCAAGAAAATACAAGATACCTGTGATGATGGTAAACGGACGTATCAGTGATAAAAGCGTAAAACGATATCATCATTTGCACAGTTTGCTGGATGATATGATTGGTACCGTTAATGTGTTTGCCATGCAGTCGGAGATTGACGCTCAGTATATTCAGCGGCTTGGTGCCAAGGCCGAGTTTGTAACGGTTACCGGCAATACGAAATTTGATCAGACCTATACAAATGTCGAGCCGGCTGAGAAACGGCGTTTGATCAGTGAAATGGGGCTTGGCACAGCGGAGGGGATCTTACTTGCGGGCAGTACACACAAGGGTGAGGAAAAATATGTTTTGGAATCCTTTTGTCAGCTGAGGCAGGATTTCCCGGGAGTGAGAATGGTCATTGCTCCGCGTGATATCATGCGCCAGGATGAGATCCAAACGCTTTGCCATGAGTATGGGTTTTCTGTCCGATTGCGCACCGAACTTTTGGAAAATCCCGGAGAAGACCATGATATCGTTATCCTCAACACGATTGGTGAACTGGGGAAAGTTTACAGCATAGGTGATGTCGTCTATGTCGGTGGCAGTCTGATCGAGCATGGCGGACATAATATTCTGGAGCCGGCAGCGCATGGAAAAGCGATTATCGTTGGGCACCACATGTTCAATTTTAAGGATACTCATATACTCTTCAGCAAGCGTGGTGCTTGTATTACGGTTAAAAATCAGCAGGAACTGACCGCAAGCATTCGGCGCCTGTTCGCAAATCCAGAGGAAAGAGCCCGCATGGAGGAAGAAACTCTGGCTATTGTCAGTGAGAATAAAGGCGCTTCGCGCAAATCAGCGCTGATTTTACATGAACTGCTCGATAAATATGAACAATCGCCATCGCGGATCCGTTCAATTGAAAAGATTGAAAACCTGCAGACGTATCTGATTCAGCTCGTACATGGCAAAGAAGACCATGGACTGCTGGCAAATATCGTGATTTTTATCCTGCATGTTTTTTCGTATATTTACGGAGCTCTGGTCAATTGTAAACTGGCCCTTTATCGCAGTGGTGTTTTGCATAAAGCCGAATTAGACTGCTTTGTTATCAGCCTTGGTAATATTACGG
>JBOFWE010000345.1:0-2982 GCA_051653465.1 Selenomonadaceae bacterium
CGAATAATTTGATGGTTTCTAGCATATGTCCGGCTGTCGATTTTCATGCCAATGACATGTTCCATTGCCGTTCGAAAAGCATCCTGCAAGGCCGCTTTTTCGGTTGCCCCCACACCATCAGCCACGTATTCTGCCGCCAGTGCCTGCCCTTGCAGGAGACACAACATGCCTATGAGCAAGATTATTTTCTTTAGCATACAATTCCCTCCCTTTCTTTCTGTAATATAGTAATATCTTTTTCCTGCTGCATCAGCCTTGCCGCACAGCCTTATCTCCAGCCGCAACATCAGCTGACTCGCCATTTAATATCGTGCCGGAAGCCATCCTATCTTCGACATAATCAATGCTAATCTGACACATTTCCACTTTCTGGCGGCCAATATATTCTCCTGTAAGCGGACTCTTTATGGCTGTACCTTCTTTATAGACAACAAACACCTGTCCCGGCAGAACCGTCTGGTTGTTTCGTATATCAATATAAATCCGATTCCCATCGACTTGGGCCACATAGGCTGTAAAAGGCGGTACCGACAACCTTTCTTTTAGATGTTTTGCCAGAAGCCTCGCTGCATCCTGTGCCGCCTCGCCAAATTCCGTCTGCCCTGCTTTATCGCCAAAAACAGTGCGTCCGTGCTGGTCAGTGGTCCGGATTTTCTCGACGGAACCGTTCACCGTATCGGCGAACAACAATGTACCAGTATTTACTTCAATAACCTGCATGGACACGGTAACCTGCGCTACCGACTGATTCCAAAGCACCCGGTCGTGATCCGCAATCCGGGCATCGGTAACAGCCCCCATAATCAGATAATTGATTCCGCTGATTTTACCAAAGCTTGCTGCTGTATTTACATCAACAAGGCCGGTATAACCAAGCCCTTGTTCGTTGATCAGCGCGGAGAAATGGACGCGATCGAGGACTCTGAGCTTCGAATCTTTTGCGATCTCTGTTACCAGTGCATCCGTAACAATTCTGCCAAGGCCGTTTTTACCACCTTCAAATTCCAGCACGCCCACCAGCTTTTGTGGGGCTGCGCATCCCAATGGAAGTTCGAACAAAAACAACACTATTATGGTCACCAGACAAAGCCATCTTTTTCCCATTTTGTCTCCTCCTTTGCATTTTCCGTATGTAAGAATTCATCCGCAGGACTACTCCGTTGCTTTTGCTACTCTTCGCTGCTGCCAGTATTCTTTCGAATGCCCGAGGGGCAGACCGCCCTGCCTGGGGGCATAGCATTTCTTATAGGCGGCCTTATCTCGTCTCGCGATGCGATTTTCTTCCCTCTTATCTTCTCCCATCATCAAAAGACTCTCCTTCCCGCCAGCAGAGACGTTCTTCCGTCTTTGCTTCTTCACACAATTTTTTCTTCATCCAGGCCAATACAAAAGCATGTCCAGTTGTCTTTTTTTCATACATATAGACGTCGGCTTCTTTTATGGCTTCCTGCAGGGATTGCTGGCGACCATCGTGCATGCTGACAATCCCCATAGAAAGGCTGAGGGGCAAATCGGCATAGCTCATATTGTGTGCCTGCACCTGTTGCAAAACTTTTTCTTCCAATGCCATCGCTCCACCGTCCAGAAAAGCCAACGGCACCAAAAGCAAAAATTCATCCCCACCCATGCGGAAGATCTGCGCCTGCGGTGGCGCGGCATTTCGCAAAATGGCTGCAGCCCGGCAAATAAGGCGGTCTCCCGCATAATGCCCGAGATGGTCATTGATGAGTTTCAGACCGTCTATGTCACAAACCATTACGAGCAGCGCATCATTGCCACAAATCTGCATGTAATTCATAAATGCATTGCGATTTTTCAGTCCCGACAACAAATCATGCTCACTGAGATATTGCAGATCTCGCTGGACGGTATAACAACGCCTCACCCTTTTCTTCAATCGCCATACCCAGCAGATTAAGCCAAAACAAGCAATCATTAGCGCAACTATGCTCAGCAACCAGCCACTGGTGAATATCCACTCCGCCTCTTTAAGATAATCCATTATCTTACCCCCTGTACCTTTGTACCCGTTTTTTTGTTTTTGTACCTTTAATTAACTGTAATTATACATATATACCACAATAGTGTCAATAGGCAAAATAAAAAATCAGGCTTTCGCCTGATTCTAAAATTTACTATGCAGTTGTTAGGATCTTTTTAAAAACGTCACACAATGATTTTCAAGATCGACCTTCCGGGTTTCCCACCCCGCATGCAACCACGCTCTCGCCTGTGAATGCGAGAAGTCATTCGCCCACCATGGGCGCAACTTATAGGCTGACTGTGGAAGCTTATCGTTCATTTGTGTCTCAATTTCAGAAAAGGTCATCCGGATACTGGCTCCTTTTACTTCCTGCTTTAAAAAACGCTTCAATCCGTCATATTTCCCCGTCGGCTTTCGTCCGCGCCGCTTCGTCTTTGCGGCATCAAATTCTTCTTCATATTCTTCATATGGAGTTCGGACCTCACTTTGCTTATTCAGCGCCTCGGTCAAAAAAAGCTGCAACCGTTCTTCTTCAATGCGCCAGACGTCACCAATCTTAACACCCGGCAATTTCTTCTGTTTTAGCCACTGCAGTACAGTATCGCAATCCACCTGCAGCATTTCTGCAACTTGTTCCGGCATCATGAATTTCATAATTTTATACCTCTATATATTTGAATATACCTTAAATATATAGTAATTCATGCGACCTCACATGTCAAATACAGTTTGAGGCGAATCCTCATTTGATTTGAGTCATGCCAAGCATACATTCCTCTAACACCTTCAAATCTTTGTATAAAACAGATTCCCATATTTATTAATTCAACTTCCACACCATAGCATACATGTTTTATTTATGCATCACTTTCTCTAAATCTTCTTAGAAAAAGCGATGCGTTCCGCCTATCATCTTTCGTCCTCTGGTCCTGTCTGTCCTGCAAAAAAACATATAGCTTAGCCCCTTATGCTATAAAGGTCTATGAAAAACATTACCG
>JBOFWE010000346.1:0-1133 GCA_051653465.1 Selenomonadaceae bacterium
TCATCGCTAAAAAATGTCTCTTCGCTGTTTTTGATGATGTAGCTGGCAACGCCTTCATAGTCCCTAAGCCTGGTCAACGGTTGAAAGTCTGTTTTTACCCACTTGCCGCCGTTTACTATATCCGTCCAAAGGTCCCGGATAGGGTCAATATCGAATTTTGGCAGCACTAGGTGAAAATGCGCAGCCCCGCGCGATCCTCGACCAGCCGAAAATACATATTTGAAAATCTTCCCGGCTTTTTGGTATGTCTTTTTTATTTTTCGCAAAAATTCTTTCATGTTTCCCCGGACCTGTTCTGTTGTCGGTCGACTGCGGGCTGGATAAGATAGCATAATCCATAAATCCCCAGGGCTAAAATTCAGGTCGAGAATTCGCCACAGCTTGCGGATATCGTTTTTCGACTGCCAGCGGAGCTGCTCGGGCGGAGTCACCCCCAGAGGCGCACTATTTTTTCTTCTTTTCCCAAATTTCCCGTTTGTATACTTACACTTTTCGATAATATCTCCGTGCTTAAACGTCTTTTCTAAATACGACATGTTTCCGGCTCCCTTATTTTTACATCGTTCGCCTTTAACCCCTTGAAAATATTGCCTTTTTGGTATCTCTGTGAGCATCAAAACAATATGTTTAACAAGGGGATAAACAGGGACATTCCCCTGTGTTTTTCCGTCGTATTATGGTATAATTAGTTTGGCAAATCCAATACGACTTCGGTTGTCGGCCCTGTGAATCTGAACCATTCACAGGGCCTTTTTCTTATGCTTTTGGAAGCACCTGTCAAAAACAAAATCTTCCCAAGGTTTCATCTATTCCCCATCTTTTCACGCATGATCTTCTCCGCCGTCTGTCGGCCGCCTTTGATGTGATACGGCTCTTCTGTCAGTTTGGCCAGACGGGCATATCTTCCACGCTGGTTTAGTGGGGCCTTGATTGGCTCCAGCTTCGCGCCGGAGCGGTCAGCCAGCTCCTGTTCAATTTCTGCAATCATTTTTAACCTCTCTCTTCCTTATAGTATCCCTTTTGCTTAAAGGTAAAATTTGTCTCCTGTCGAATAACGTATAGCGAAAGGAGGTGATATTATGAAAAAGCGTTATTTGATTACTTATGACTTAAATAAAGCAGGCCAAGATTAC
>JBOFWE010000347.1:0-1749 GCA_051653465.1 Selenomonadaceae bacterium
GATCAATCTTTGTATCGGCAGTCAGGTGAATCATGGGTAAAAATGAATTGACTTGCGTAAAATATGCCGCCCCTTCCCGAACATCAAACACTGTTTTTAAATAGTTAATCTTCCCGCGAGTAACTTCTATTGTACCTGATGACTGTGGATAGCGGGTGGTCCCGCCAAAATGCGCAGCTCCACGCAAGGTAAGATCATACAGCATAGAACTATACAGACGTACTTTTTCTCCGACATTGACACCGACATCCATGATCATATTCGGCAAAGATGTCTTTGTATCAGGCACTGCCGGAATCGACAGCGTCGCCTCGCTAATATCAATGTTGCCCGAAAGCCGGGGCAGTCGATGTCCATAAAAGTCACCACTGCCTAATGTTAATTGTCCCGTAAGCGGCCCCTGATAAAAATCACAATCCACACCCAGCTTATCAGCATTTAACTGAAAATTGTATTCAGCAAACCCGCCGCCGGTAATCAGCGTTGATCCTGTCAGATTATAGGTCCCGGCGCCCATCGAACCACTGAATTTATTGACCATCATCTGTTCATTTTTAAAGGCAATATCAACTTCAATATTCTGCAACGGATTTTTCAAGGCCTTAAGCTTAAGCGCTCCTCCGCTGGTATGAATTCCACCATTAAAAAACGGATGTGCCAGCGTACCAGTAATTACAACCCGCCCGCTCAGTGGTCCTATCCCCCAGTCGACATCCTCCGACAAGAGCGGCAGTATACTCAGATCAGCATGGTCAAGCCCGATTTGCAGCTGAATCTGCTCATAATCATCCGGCATCTCCCATGGTTTTGACTGCAATGCTTTCAGCGGTATTATGCCGTAAGCACTTGCCTTATATTCGCCTTTTTTCATCAAAGCCTGGTCGACTGTAATAATGCCATTTTTAAGGTTTGTCAGCACTGTCAGCGAGTCAAAGGTTGCCATGCCAACCCCGCCATTAATAACATCAATCGATATATCTGCCGCCGGGTTATCCACCGTGCCAGCAATCTGTGCATCAAGATTCAGCGTCCCTTTTAAATCTGCGCTTATATTAGTCAATGTCGACAAAAGTCCGGCATCAATATCCTGCGCCGAAACGCGCCCGGATAAAGTTCCATCCTCTCGTTCGATGGTTCCCTGCGCCGCAACCTTGCCTAACCCCTGCTCACCATAAAACCGGTTCAGATGCAGCACATGATCGGCCAAGCTGACATCAATGTTAATATTGCTGAGAGGATAGCCTTTTAGTGATCCTGTCGCAATAACGCCTTCCATACTCGCTATCGGGCTGGCAAAGGTTCCGCCAAAGCTTATCTTCCCATCAAGATGCCCCTGCAAGATATCATTTTTATAATTGGCAATTGCCATAAGGGCGTTGACATCTGCCCTTTTGGCCGTTATGGATCCCTGGGCTCCACTATCCCCCAGCAGTGCGGTCATCGCAAAAACACCGCCATTTTGACGGAAGGCGACATCTTTTAAATACAAAATATCATTGCGATATTCAATTCGGCCACCGGCATCGACTATTTTCTGCCCGTTGAGAATAAGTTCCTTGGCTTCGAGGCTGCCCCCAAAAACAGGCGAACTCAAAGTACCGCTAAGCGTCCCGGAAAAGCTTGCAGTTCCACTTACCGGATATGGCAAGCGGGTATTGACCTTATCGAGATGAATATCATCGGCTTTAACCAAAAAATTTATATTTTCCTCAGCATCCATTGTTCCGTGAAAATGCATGGTGACAAAAG
>JBOFWE010000348.1:0-1998 GCA_051653465.1 Selenomonadaceae bacterium
GTTCGTATGGGAATCCCGTCCTCAATCAGCTACATGACGGCGCGGCACTTGCCATGCAAAGTGAACGGATTGCCTTTACGACCGATTCCTATGTTGTAAAGCCGTTGTTTTTTGCCGGTGGTGATATTGGCCGCCTGGCAGTCTGTGGTACGGTGAATGATCTGGCCATGACCGGCGCTGTGCCGCGTTATTTGTCGGTGGGCATGATCCTTGAGGAAGGTTTTTTGCTGGAGGAGCTGCAGCGGATTGCTGCCAGCATGCAGGCAGCGGCAGCCGAGGCCGGGGTAAGAATTGTCACCGGCGACACGAAGGTGGTCAACCGCGGCGCCGGTGACGGCATCTACATAAATACAGCCGGAGTAGGGGATCTCATTGCCGGGACATCGATTTCTCCCGGCAACGTGAAGCCGGGACAGGATATTATTCTCAGCGGCTATATCGGCGATCATGCCACGGCGATTATGGCCGGGCGTCATCAGCTGGTGCTGCCGGAGTCCATAAAAAGCGACTGTGCGCCGCTCGGGCGGCTGGTGCAGGAGATGCTTGCGGCTGTGCCTGAGGTAGCGTTGCTGCGCGATCCAACGCGCGGCGGGGTGGCAGCGGCGCTCAATGAAATTGCCGGACAGGCAAATGCGGGAATCCTGCTCGAGGAGAAGGCCCTGCCGGTGCGCCCGGAAGTTGCCGCGGTCTGCGATCTTTTGGGATTTGATCCGCTGTATCTGGCAAATGAAGGAAAGCTGCTGGCCTTTGTCGATGCCGCTTATACAGAAAAGCTGCTCGCGGTCATGCAGCAAAACCCGCTGGCCCGGGAGGCGCGGGTTATCGGCCGGGTGACCGCGGAGGCAGCCGGGCAGGTGGGATTGCAGACGATGATCGGCGGGACCCGCATGGTCGATATGCCGTTGGGTGTTCAGATTCCGCGCATCTGCTAAAAAGAGAGGGAGCGTTAAGGAAAAATCCTTAAGCGCTCCCTCTCTTTGGGGGGTCAGGAAATCAGTTTTGAATGCGTGGTCACCGGATTTGAGATCACCGATTCCGGTTGCTGAACAAAGCTCATGCCGCCATTGATTGTAATATCGCCGTCGGCAACCAGCCCGCCGATTACCGTTGAACCAGTGCCGTTAAAGGTGATATTGCCGTTTTTTAGATACAGCAGGCCGGTCAGGGTCGCTTTTTTGAGGGTGACATTGCCGCTGGGTGAATAAAAGGTGCCGGTGATATTGCCCTCCATCGTGATATCAGGTTTATCGAGAATGACGATGCCGTATTTTGTATAGTCGCCGGCTGTAATGGTTGTTCCTTTGGTGAAGATCGTCGAAAACAGTGTTGTCTTGCCGTCGAGATGAATTTCTGGTAATGGCAAAGGAGTGGAGATGGTATCCATACTGGTGGCGTTAAAGGTGTTTTTGAAGGTGCCGGCAGTTTCAGCCGTGCCGATAATGGGAATGCCGCCGTTTACAGCAACGCTGGTGCCGCCGTAGATGTCGCCGACGATGGACTGCGTCGTGCCGCCGTTGATGGTCAGGTTACGGGTGGAGAAGATGCCGTAGGAAAACGGTCCGCCTTCTATAAAGGCCTGGGCGGTAGCTGCCGCGGTTACGGAATAGTCGTCCATAAGGCCGAAAACCCGGATGAAATATGCCGGTACGGTTTCGGTGACACTGACGCGGATCAGCATTGCGCCCGGGTCGCCGGGAAGCGCCGGATAGGTGATCGTGGCTGCCGTGACAGCCGCTGCCCCGACAGCATTTTTGCTGAGGCAGTCCCGGGCGGTGGCTTCACTGGTGCCGTGATTCGATACAGTCTTCAGATCGAGGGCACCGGCGGCTGACGCCGCGTCGACGGCGTTTTGCAGCCGAGATTTATGGACATAGGCTACGCCGGCATCGACCACAAGACCGGTCATGCCGACCAGTATCGGCAGCAGCACCGCAAATAATACGATTGTCTGGCCGCGCTTATTGCGCAAACGATCGAGCAGGGACATGATAATTGCCT
>JBOFWE010000349.1:0-2654 GCA_051653465.1 Selenomonadaceae bacterium
TCGCCATTCGTCCAGAACTTTCCTCTATCTGATACGGTTTTCCTTAAATAAATAATCTAAGTATACACCTTATTCCTTGGATTATTCTTTATCCGGAATACACCTTCCCGCTAAAAAAACAGGCCAAAAACAAGCCCTACGCTTTGTTTTTGGCCATCCATTGCACTTTGTATTATCTATATCCATTTGTCGATTAATATCTTTTATTTTTCTGCCGGAACATTTTCCCAATATGTGCTGACATCAAGGTCTACCGGGATTCCCATCGCCCGGTCAAGCGATGCCTTGCTCGTATTATAGTCATAAAGCGACTGAATATAATTGGTCTGGGCGGAAGTCAGCGCTACCTGCGCATCAATTACATCGATATTCGTGCCAACACCCGCACTGTAGCGAACCTGGGCAATTTTATAGTCTTCCTGCGCCTGATCAACCGCTACCTTTGTTGTCTGAATATTTTTTTCCGCGGCAATCATCGTCAAATAAGCCTGGCGCACCTCAAGCTGAATGGCATCTTTTTTCTGACTGGCTGTTTCTTTTGCCTTGCGATTTGCGGCCTCAGCCTGCCGGATCTGCGCCTTTGTTACATTGCTGTCAAAAAGATTCCAGTTTGCCGTAACTCCGACACTCCATTTATCACCGAGATCATTGCCAAATGCTTTCTTATCATCACTGTAATCGCTAGCAGCCAAAGCAACCTGCGGCAACTGTCCAGCCTGTGCCATTTTGATCGAAGCCTCCGTCTGCCTTACCGCTTTATCCGCGGCAATCCCATCGGCCCGGTGCTGCAGCGCATAGTCGATGCAGTTATCCAGCTGAAGATCATATTTTTCATAATTCAGGTCGCCTTCAATGTTAATTATCGTATGAAGCGGCAAGCCAACCACATTATTAAACGCGGACATAGCCAGATCATAATTGTTGCGAGCCGAAACAAGACTCTGGCTGGCCGACGCGAGCTCTACCTGGGACCGCAGAACATCTGACTTGGCTACAGTCCCAACAGTATATTGCGCCGTTACATTTTTCAGATGCTGCTGCAGCTTATCAACGGACTCTTCCTGTACTTTTACCAGATTCCGGCACTGCATGATCTTATAATAATCTTCCGTTGCCTCAAGCTTCACACTCTGTTTCGTATTTTCCAGCGTCAAACTGCTTACGTCAACACCCAGCTTGGCTTTTTTTACGTTATTTTCTAGTTTTCCCCCGCTGTAGATAGGCAACTGGGCCGATAAGGTATTTGTATAGTCCTTATCCCGGTTAACGACAGACTCTCCGCCAATATGACTGGCGGTAGAATTCCATGACAAAGTCAGCCCCTTGCTGCCTTTTGCTTCTGACAACGCCCACTGCGCCGAATCGGCATCCGCTTCCGACTGCTGGATCGAGCGATTATTTTCCAGAGCCAGTTTTACGCCCTCTTCAAGGGTCAGATTCATGCTTTCTGCTGCCAATACCGGTGAGCTTGTTACGGAAAGTGCCATGATGCCACTGAGCACCATAGCCGTTAATCTTTTATGCCAAATTGATTTTTTCACGTTTTATCCTCCTGTTTCTATGCACTTTATTTATTCTAAAAGGTCCGGCGAATGCCAATATAGGTGGCCCGCTCATCCCGCTTATTCAAATTGTTTGTCTGCCCGACAAGATAAGTATCCGGAGAAATTTCATACTGCCCGCGCAGTTTGAGCCGCACATCGTTGGGATCATAGGCATCGAGCGATATTTGCGCCGGGGGGCCCAGTTTCAGATCAACGCCAACACCGACCTCATTGTCAATAATACCAGCACGATAGCCTGCTGTATCACTTCCCGAACCAAGCTGCACATTGGTTTTGTTGCCATTGCCAATATCATCTACGCCGAGAAGTAAAAACTCGTTAGAACCACCGTAAATCCGCAGATCTGCATTCGTCATATAACGGTCATTCTTACCGCTGTAAAGAAATTCCGCTCCGCCTTCCGTCCGAATTGACCCAACACGATTCATCATATTGTCGGCTCGAGCCGTGACCGATTTTGTGTTTTGCAGAATCTGTTTGATATCCGCCGCTGTCTGCGGGTCGGCTATCACTGGTTCAAGGTTTGCCGCCATGTTTTCAATCCGCTGGCTCGTACTGGTCAGGTTGGCTACGGCAATCCGAAGATTCGCTGCCGTCTGGCCGTCGCCAGAAAAATCACTGACCATGGTTTCCACACTGTCTGCCGCGCGGACCAGGCTCGCCGACATGATACTGAGATTATGCACCAGTGTGCGCACATCCTGCTGATTATCAACAGCCATATGCTGTAAAGTAACAGCAAGCTGATTCATATTTGCCGTCAATTCCTTGACGTTAACCGCCGACTGGATCAAGGATTGCTTGACGGCATCACTGCCAAAAATTTCATTCAGCGATTTTACCAGTTTTTGCATTTCCTCCAGTGTCATACCGGCTTTATTCATCATGTAATCCATGCCTCGGCCGCTCGTTCCATTGACAACCGCCCCGGGTTCAAGAAATTCTTCCGGAGACTCTGCACTTGGCAGTATGTCAATAAACTTTTCCCCCATAAGACCGTCGCTACTGATGACAAATTGTGCTTTTTTCGTAATTTTGGTTCCGGGATCAATCGACAAAACAACTTTAGCCCCCTGCTCCTCTGCCATA
>JBOFWE010000350.1:0-2908 GCA_051653465.1 Selenomonadaceae bacterium
GAAAGTACCGAAATGCCCCTCGGAAGATTGGATTCTTCCGGGGGGTATTTTAATGCAAAAATATTTGAGGAATTTATTTCAAAATGGATTTCGCAGTGATAGAATATAACTTATTGCAGATTTGAAGAAGCTTTAAAAATTATAGGAGCTGATAAGGATGGCACAGGAATACTATTTGGGGTTTGACGCCGGTACGCAGAGCGTTAAAGTCGCGGTATATAATGAAAAGATGGAGTGCGTCGTGCAGACGGCAAATCCGACAACGCTTGTTTATCCAGCCCCGGGGTGGGTTCAGATGGACGCCGATGAATACCTGCAGCTGACAAAGCTCGGCATAAAAGAGTGTATAACAAAGATGAAGGAAGAGGGTCTTGATCCGGCCAACATCAAAGCAGTTATGGGTGATGGGATTATCTGTGGTATTGTCGGCATTGATGCCCAGGGACGGGCGATTACACCGTACATAAATTACCTGGATTCGCGGACGCAGGGGGATGCTGCCGAGCTTTGCCGGCAGGAACATACTATCTGGGGCCGTGAAACCGGAAATCCCGAACCGTTGTGCATGTTTCCGGCCCTGCATGCACGCTGGCTGTTGAAAAACAATGAGGCCTTTAAAGCTGCCGGTGCTAAATTTGTCCATAATGCGCCGTACATATTGATGAATCTGGCCGGGCTTGCGGCCGCGGATGCTTTTATTGACTGGGGCACGATGTCTGGCTGGGGCCTTGGCTATGATGTGTATAAAAAGCAATGGTCGCCTGCCCAGCTCGAACTGCTGGGAATTGACGCGGCTTATCTGCCGCAAATTGTGAAGCCGTGGGATTTTATCGGCAAGATTTCGGCGGCGACAGCGGCCGAGACCGGTTGCCCGGAGGGAATTCCCGTCTGCGCCGGGGCGGGGGATACCATGCAGTCAATGCTTGGCAGCGGGGTCTTTGAGGAAAATAAAGCCGTGGATGTGGCCGGAACCTGTGCTATGTTTTGCGTGTCGACGGCGGGAATTGTTCCGGAATTGAGCCAAAAGGGAAGCGGGCTTATTTTTAACAGCGGCACCCTTGAAAACACCTATTTTTACTGGGGATTTGTCAGAACCGGGGGGCTTGCCCTGCGCTGGTTTAAAGACAATGTTTGCCAGCAGGCGGCTGATGCGGGCTACTATAAGCAGCTCAGTGAGAAGGCGGCTGAAGTTGCTCCGGGAGCTAATGATGTGGTTTTTCTGCCATATCTGACCGGGGGGTATGAAGAAGGCAGCAATGTCCGCGGGGCCTTTTTGAATATGACGCTGGACACGGACCAGTTTGTATTGTGGCGAGCGGTGCTGGAGGCGATTGCGTATGATTATATGGCAATTACGGATACGTATCGTGCAGCAGGAATCGGGATCAACCGAATTACTATTACGGAGGGCGGCAGCCGGGATGATCTTTGGAACCAGATCAAGGCGGATGTGATGCAGGCAGAAGCCATAACCCTTGAAGTTTCGGGTGGTGCTGTGCTGACAAATTGTGTGATTGCTGCCTATGCCACTGGTGCGGCAGCAGATCTCAAACAGGTATTGACGGACAATATGAAGGTGATTCGTCAATATCAGCCGGATCCGGATAAAGCCGATTTTTATCGGCAGCAGTCACAAAAGCAGCAGCTCTTGTTGAAAAAGCTTAGCTGTTAAGCTTTTTGTGTGTGGAGCCTGGCTACAGCTTTATGCTCGTGGGGATATTTGGTATAACGAGATGAAAAAACTGCCTTCGGCAAATCAGCTTCGCTGACCTGCCGGGGCAGTTTTTATTTAAAGAGGGCAAGGATGGCACTGATGGCAAAATATGGTCCATAGGCAATCATCTGGCCGGCTTTTTTTGTCTTTGTCAATAATAGTGTGGCACTGGCAATCCCGCCGGCGATAAACCCGAGCAGCGTCGCTGTCAGCAGGCGGTCGCTCCCCAGCCATAAGCCGAGGACGAACAACAGCTTTATATCGCCGCCACCGATGCCGCCACGGGTGATGACGGCCAGCAGCAGGAAGAAGGCGCCGCCGGCCGCGGCGGCGATCATCCTGTCTGTCAGTGGCGAGGAAAGCAGCGGTGTAAGCAATAAAGCGGCAACGGCAGCTGGCAGCAAAATTCGATCGGGAATGATATGTTGCTGATAATCCATAAAACTGATAAAAATCATCAGTGTGATAAACAGCCAGGCGAGGGCTAGTTCCGCTGGGTGCTGGAAGCTGCCGGCGCTGAGAAAATAAAAAACAAACAGAGTTATAGTCAGCAGATTTTTTCCTGCCAAGTTCTCGGATAGGAGCTTGGCGGGATATTCTAAAAGTTCGGAAACGACACGGCACTCCAGCTCAAATAATGCATAAATAATTTTACTGCAAACAAAAGACAAGGCGAACAGAGTTAGCAGGAGTAAAGGGGCAGCAGCTGTATGATACATAGGAAGCCTTCTTTCGAACTGAAATAGGAGTTTGATCAAATTATATAATAAAATGGCGGGAAGATACAGTGATGAGGGATCAATTTTCGCTTAAGCCAGAATAAATTGCGGGGGCTGATTTATTCTGGCTTAAGCGAAATCAGGGAAAAACGTGTCGCTATCGAAGCGAAAAGTGATGATGAAAAATCGTTTTGAAAATATTCACAGTATTCTAAAAACTACTTGCAAAATTTGGTTGAATGAGATAATATTAACTCATAAATACATATCGGGAATTTGAGCAAAGTTAGAAATTGGTGCTTCTTGTCAGGTGGTTTGCCCAGGGTATTTTGTACCGGCAAAACGGTTTGAGGGTGCGGATTCTATGATTGCCTGATTGCATAAATGATTGACCGGAGTCTTTGGTACGGAAGGTTTTTGTCGTTGTGTGGTCAGGCTTTTTATATTTTAAATACAGTGGGAGGCTTTAACGTGA
>JBOFWE010000351.1:0-8127 GCA_051653465.1 Selenomonadaceae bacterium
GAAATTTTTCGCGGAGGGATTCAGGCGGTTGACAAGGGGCAGGTTGAAGCAGCCCGCAGTCTGGGACTGGGATATTTCCGGACGCTGTATAAGGTTGTATTGCCGCAGGCGATCAAGATCATGATTCCGCCGATTATCAACCAGTTTATCACAACCCTCAAGGACACCTCGATATTATCGGTTATCAGTGTGCGGGAGTTGACAATGAATTCACAGATCATCATCGCTAAAAACTATATGCCATTTGAGGTATATTCGTTTGCAGCGGGAATCTATCTGGTCGTTATCATTGCCCTGTCGTTATTTGCCAAGTGGGTTGAAAGGAGGCTGCAGTATGATCATTAAGGTGGAAAATTTAATGAAGTCCTTTGGCGATAATCTCGTGCTGAAGGATGTGTCCTTTCAGGTCGCTGAGGGCGAAGTTGTCTGCATCATCGGGCCTTCAGGCTCTGGCAAGAGTACGCTGCTGCGCTGCCTTAACCGGCTTGAAGAGGTGCAGGGAGGCTCGGTGCAGGTCTTTGATACGGATGTACTCCATGTAAAAAAGCTGAATAATTTTCGGGAACATATAGGTATGGTATTTCAGATGTTCAACCTCTTCCCGAATTACACGGTAATGGAAAACATTACTTTGGCACCGACGCAGCTGGGGCGGATGACGAGGGAAGAGGCCGAGAAAAAAGGAATGGAACTTTTGCGTCAGGTTGGCCTCGAGGATAAACGTGATGTCTATCCGTCAACCTTGTCGGGGGGGCAGAAACAGCGCATTGCGATTGCCCGCGCCTTGGAAATGGATCCCAAGATCATGTTGTTTGATGAACCGACGAGTGCGCTCGATCCGGAAATGGTCGGTGAGGTGCTTGCCGTTATGAAGGATCTGGCGCAAAAAGGTATGACGATGGTGATTGTAACCCATGAGATGGGGTTTGCCCGCGAAGTTGCTGATCGGGTGATTTTTATGAGTGACGGCATGATTGTCGAAGAGGGAGAACCCAAGGAATTCTTTAATAATCCCAAGAATGAACGCACGCAAAAATTTTTAAAGAATGTGCTCAATCCTATATAAAGACTAAAAGAAAAACCAGAACCACTATCGATTGTGGTTCTGGTTTTCTTTACCTTGTGTATAGCCAGCGGCAGCGTAAATCAGGCATTGACTTGACTGGCGGGAAGGATTATTCTGTTGTTTGTAATATATTGGGAGGCGCATTAGAATATGAAAAATGACAGAAAAATTTTGCGGCTGCTGCTTATGGTCCTGCTGGCCGCGTTGCAGTTTAGCCCGGAGGTACAGGCGAAGGACGCCGCTTTTTCTACGGCGGTGGAAACGGACAACCGTCCGGCTGTCGTCTTGAAACTTGACCGCGAAGATAAGGCACAATTGCCGAAAAGTTTTCGGATGGGGACAACCCCGTTTACAAAACTGCCTAAAAACGGTGTTTTACCGACCCGGCTTGGATTGGATAGTCTGAGGGTTTCGGCCAGCAGTGCTTTTTCGGAAAAGGAGTTTGCCGAGATATTGAAGACAATTCCGGCAGCGCCCGATAAGTTTTATGATGTTGATCTGCGCGGCGAATCGCATGGCTATATCGATGGCATGGCTGTAAGCTGGTATGCAAAAGATGACTTTGGCAATGACGGACGCAGTCTCCGGCTTGTTGAAGGCATTGAAAAGCAGCAACTGGCACAGCTGCCAGCAAAATCCCCCGTCCAGGTGTATCAGCTGAAGAAAAAAACACTTACCGATCCTATGGAAGTAGTGGTTGGCCGGGTTCGTACAGAAAAACAGCTGGTAGAAGAACATGGTGCCCATTATTTTCGGCTGGCACTTACGGACCACTTCCGACCGGAAGATGCTGATGTAGATGCGTATTTAGAGTTTTACAAGAAGCTGCCGGCAGATGCCTGGGTTCATTATCATTGTTTTGCCGGGCATGGACGAACGACGACCTTTATGGTGATGCATGATATTTTAAAGAATGCCGGCCGGGTAAGCTTTGAAGACATTGTTTCCCGTCAGGGCCTGATCGGGGTTTTGGACCTGGCGGATATTGATGGGCTGAAGGACTGGCGGCGCAAGGCGGCCATTGAACGCTATGAATTTGCCCGCCATTTTTATGATTATGTAAAAGCAAATCCGCAGCTGACAATTTCCTGGACGAGCTGGGCCCGCAAACAAGGGTACGCAAGCTATGTCCCTGATTACAGCGGTTATATATGGCGGATTGATGCCACCAATGAGGACAAGTTGCCGCGGAATTTCCGGACAACAAACTCGCCCTATAAGGCACCGGAAAAAAAGTATAATTTTGAACCGGACTATATCCCGACACGGGCCGGGCTCGATACGCTTAAGGCTTCCGGCAGCGCCGAGTTTTCTGCCGGGGAGTTTGCCCAGCTGACAAAGGCGATCCGGCAGCAGACGAGTGGGCCGGTGTATATTGTCGATTTGCGGCAGGAATCGCACGGACTGTTCAACGGGACGGCGGTCAGCTGGTATGGCGAGCATGACTGGGGCAATATAGACAAGACAAGTGCAGCTGCGCTGGCTGATGAGAAAAAACGATTGCAGGCTGCGCAGGGCAAGACACAGTTGCTGGCACAATTATCCGGTGACAAGCTGCCGGAGGCCGTAAACAAGGTTGCTGTTACCCAGGCAATGACAGAGGAAGAAATGGTTCGTCAGGCCGGGCTGCATTATTTCCGTATAACGGCGACAGATCATGTATGGCCGGCGCCGGAATGCATTGACCGGTTTATCGCTTTTTACAAACAGCTCCCGGCAGATGCCTGGCTGCATTTCCATTGCGAAGCCGGGGTCGGACGGACGACAGCCTATATGGCAATGTATGATATGATGCGCAATCCGGCCGTGTCCTTGCGGGATGTTCTTTACCGGCAGCATATGCTGGGGGGCAATTATGTCGGCTATACTGTAGAGAATCCGAAAAAAAATGACTGGAAGGCAGATTATTATAATGAAAAGGCACGGATGATTCCATTATTCTATCAGTACGTGCAGGAAAACCAAGCCGATAATTTTAAAGTGACCTGGTCGCAATGGCTTTTGCGGCAGCAATAAAAAATCCGGGCAAATCATTTTGATTTGCCCGGATTTTTTGGCTGGCGGGGATAGCTTATTGTATATGTTTCACGAGAGCTGGGGCAATGCCGACATAGGCAGCTGGCGTCAGGCGAAGCAAACGAGCCTTGTCATCGGCGGGAAGATCAACACTTTCAATGAAGTTTTTGATATCCTCTTCGCTGATGCCTTTGCCCCGGGTGATGGCCTTGAGCTTGTCATAGGAATTAGCATGACCGTTTTTGCGCATAACCGTCTGTACGGCTTCGGCCAGAACTTCCCAGGCATGGTTAAGGTCGGCAGCGAGGGCGTCACGATTGACATCGGTTTTTCTGAGGCCTTTCAGCGTGTAGGTAATGGCAATCAAGGAATGCGCGATGCCGGTTCCCATGTTGCGCTGGGCCGAAGAATCGCTGAGATCGCGTTGCAGGCGGGAAATCGGCAGCTTATTGGCCAGATGGTCAAGGACGGCATTGCTTAAGCCAAGGTTGGCTTCGGAATTTTCAAAGTCAATCGGATTGATTTTATGCGGCATTGTGGAGGAACCTACTTCGCCGGCAATGGCTTTTTGTTTGAAGTAGCCGAGGGAGATATAGAGCCACATATCACGGTCGAAGTCGAGCAGCACATTGTTGAAACGGGTGAGGGCATGGAAGGATTCCGCCACATAGTCATGGGATTCAATCTGCGTTGTCAGCGGATTGAAGGTCAGACCGAGACTTTCAACAAAAGCTCGTGAAACGGCTTCCCAGTCGAGATTTGGGTAGGCAATGCTGTGGGCATTGAAATTCCCGACAGCACCGTTGAATTTTCCTAAATATTCCTGTGCTTTAATCTGTTTTAACTGGCGCTGCCAACGATAAACAAATACAGCCAGCTCCTTGCCCGCGGTGGTCGGAGATGCCGATTGTCCATGTGTATGGGCGAGCATCGGAATATCCTTTTCGGCTTCGGCCATGGCAGTTACGGTTTCAATCAGGTTGTTTGCTGCAGGCAGCCAGACGTCTTCAATGCCATGCTTGAGCATCAGAGCGTAGGAAAGGTTGTTAATATCTTCCGATGTACACGAAAAATGAATGAATTCAAGTACGTCAGCCAGCGACATGGCCCCCATGATTTCACGCAGGAAATATTCAATGGCTTTTACATCATGGTTTGTTGTGCGTTCAATTTCTTTGATTTTAAGAGCGGCGGTTTCGTCAAAATTTTTGACGGTATCGCGTAAAAAAGAAACTTCTTCCGGTGTGAATGCACGGATTTCAGCAAAATCCGGATTTCCTGCCATGGCTACAAGCCACTCTACTTCTACATGGAGACGGTATTTTATTAAAGCCCATTCCGAAAAGTAGTTTTCTAAAGGTTCGGCAATGGCCCCGTAACGTCCTTCTAGCGGTGTAAGTGATTTAATACTCATGTTCATCCCTCATCATTCTCTTCAGATTAACAGCAAATATGCAGTTGTTTTCTCAAAACTATGATTATTATACTACATTACAACCATAGAATGCCACGGTCTGAGCCAATTTAAGCGTTAGCTGGAAGAATAAACTTTGTTTGGGAAGGGCTTTTACCGCTGTTCGCTGATAAATAAATAATTCCGGGACGGTTTTTGGCAGATAAAATCTTCCACATATTTTAAAATCTGTTATAATAAAGATAATTATACAAACGGAGAAGAGAGATGAGCATATGGCAATCAATGGGATTTCTTCAGCTGCTGCCGGCAGCAGTTCCCAAGATACACTGGCAACAATTAACAGCCTGAAACAACAGAAAATGGCGATTGAAAAGCAGATTGCTGAACTTGAAGCGCAGAAATCAAATGGCACGGCAAATGATAAGATGCTGAAAAATTTGGAAAAACAGAAGAATGCGATTGAACAGCAGATTGCGCAGTTACAAGGTACGGCCAGTGGAACTTCTGCGGCTGTGAGCAAAAGCACCCCGCAGCCCAATACCCCTGAACAGCAAGATGAAGAACTTAATGCAAGATTTGGTCCGGCCTATACGACGGAGCTTAGTCCGCAGGCTATGGATTCGCTGACGGAAAAAGAGCAGGACCAAGACGCGGATAAAGAAGAAAACCGAATAGACGGGACGCTGTAAGTGCTTGCACTTTAAGGCGATCCGAGATAAAAAAATCTCCTGTCAGCAGCGAACGGACAGGAGATTTTTTGTATTTTAACGGAAACTATGCTTTGATTGCCCAGCGGAGTTTGGCGGAACGAGCCCGGCTGTTGCGATGACATTCTTCAGCGGAAGCACGTGCAGGATCGGTGGCGATTTCCGTGAAGAGGCCCTCTCGCAGATAATGCTTAAAGGCCTGTTTGACTCGGCGGTCTTCACCGGAATGAAAGGTTAAGATCGCAACCCGCCCTCCGGGAGCAAGTACAGCGGGCAGTTTTGATAAGAATTCGTCGAGGACCTCGAATTCATTATTGATATCAATGCGCAGCGCCTGGAACGACCGCTGACATGATTTTTTAATATCGTCCTCGCTCAGTTCGGACAGAGGCTGTAAGGCTTTTTTGATCAGATCGCGCAACTGGGTTGTGGTTTCAATTGTCTGGCCTTTTTTTATAGTATTGACGATTGCCTTGGCAATAATTCTGGCATGTGGTTCGTCGGCATTTGCGAGCAGCATGTCTTCAAGTTCGGCTGCCGATAATTTGGGCAGCAATGCGGAGGCGGGCTCTCCGGTAGCCGGATTGAGGCGCAGATCAAGGGGGCCATCTGCCTTGAAGGAAAAACCGCGGTCAGGGTTGTCAATCTGCATCGAGGAAACACCAAGGTCAGCCAGAACGAAGTTGAACAGACCTGCTTCCGGCACGAGCTCATCAATCCGGGAAAAATTCATCTGCCGGATTTCCAGCAAGCCGGGTCCATATCCCAGGTGAGCCAGCCGTTCCCGGGTCCTTGGCATTTCTATCGGGTCGACATCCGTCGCGTACAGGTGTCCCTGAGATTTTAATTGCTCCAACATTGCCCGGGTATGCCCGCCGTAGCCTAGCGTTGCGTCAAGGCCGGTCTGCCCCGGCTGTATCTGAAGAAACTCCAGGATTTCATTGACGCAGATCGAGATATGCATGCCGGCCGGTGTGTTGCCCTTGTCTATAATTTTGGCAATATCGGCAGCATATTGCTCCGGGTTTAATTCCTTGTATTTTTCCTGGTACTTTTTCGGGTGTGTCCCGCTATAGCGAATGCGCCGCTGATGCTTTGGCGCGCCTTCCGTCGGGTTCTGCTCTGAAGCCATCGGAGAAATCCCCTCATTTCCTGTCAATTTAGATCGTGTATGTATTTTCTATGATAACAGGTGCTGTCAGCAATGGCAAATGACCTGCGGGTGGTAAAATGAAAATCGTGAGGAAGAGATTTGAAAGAAGTAACTTTCCTTGGAATGCAGCAGGATTTTTTCGCGCGTTATGGTATGTAATAGGGGACAGTATAACAGTTTTATTTACGGTATATCGGGAGGGGATATGACAATGATGAAGGAAATAGCAATGCGCCGCAGTATCAGAAAATATAAGGCGGAGCCGGTTTCAGAGGACGTGATCCGACAACTGCTGGAAAGTGCCTGCCTGGCCCCATCCGGGAGCAATACCCAGCCGTGGCATTTTATTGTTGTGAGGGATCCAGAGATAAAGGCCCAACTGGCTGCAGCCTCACATCAGCAGCAATGGATGCTGGCGGCACCGGTATTTATCGTCTGCATAGCCGATTTGCGTTCTCGCGTAAAGACGGATCAGCCGCTGTTTGTCGATGAAAATTCGCCAGATGAAGAGCTTAAGCAGATTATCCGGGATACTTCGATCGCCGTGACGCATATTTTGCTGGCGGCAACGGAGCTGGCGCTTGGAACTTGCTGGGTTGCCTGGTTTATACAGGAGGCGATCCGCCCGATCTTAAATATTCCGGAGGATAAATATGTGGTGGGGATTCTGACCCTCGGCTATGCAGCGGAAGAACCTGCCGCGCGCCCCCGCAAAAATATGGAGGATGTTTTGCATTATGATCTGTGGTAAATATACCGGGTATAAGGACCTCCCGGGATGATTGGCAGAGAGGAAGTGGAATGTGATGAACCGCGCAACGGAAAAAATGCCGGCTCTGTTTGTCGGACATGGGTCCCCCATGAATGCCATTGAGGACAACCGCTACACGCAGCAGTGGCAGTCTGTCGCCCAGAAGTTGCCGCGTCCGTTGGCAATTTTGGCGATATCGGCCCATTGGTATACCTCCGGTTCTCGGGTGGCGGATGTCGCCATGCCGGAAATTCTCTATGATATGTATGGCTTCCCGCCGGAATTGTATCAAGTAAAATATCCGGTCCCTGGGGCGCCGGAGCTGGCCCATCAGGTAAAGCATTTGCTGGGAGAGGATCTTCAGGTTGATAACAGCTGGGGCTGTGACCATGGAGCTTGGTCGGTGTTGTGCCGTATGTATCCGCAGGCAGATATTCCGGTTGTTCAGCTCAGCGTAAATCGTGATGCCGGAGCGCGCACGCATTTTCAAATAGGAGAAAAACTCAGGCCTTTGCGCGAGCAAGGGGTCTTAATTTTGGGCAGCGGCAATGTGGTGCATAATCTCAGCCGGATCAGCTGGGCCATGTGCGGCGGCTATCCCTGGGCCAGCGAGTTTGATCGCTATATCAGGGAGCATATTATATGCGGGGACTATGACCCTGTAATAGACTATCAACAGGCCGGTGAATCCGCCACGCTGGCCTGCCCGATGCCGGATCATTTTTACCCACTGCTTTATGTGCTGGGCGCAGCGACTTCGGCCGAAAAACCGACGGTCTTTAATGATTCCTGCACCTTGGGTTCCTTGTCGATGACGAGTTATCTATTTGCTTGATATTTGTACAGAGTAAAAAAAATAGAACACAAAAATCCGTACAAAAAACAACCGGCTGGATCCTTGGATCTGACCGGTTGTTCTCGTTATCAGGTAAGCTAATTAAATTTTAAAGGCCCGGATGGCGCGTTGAAGTTCTTCTGCCATTTTTGCCAGGTTGTGGCTGGCTCCTGAAATTTCTT
>JBOFWE010000352.1:0-24948 GCA_051653465.1 Selenomonadaceae bacterium
GGAGCTCATGCCCATCGGGATGTTCTGGCCTACGGTGTAAAGGTGTCTGGCTGTACGATTCACTTTGTCGATGAAGGCATGGACAGCGGGCCGATTATCCTGCAGGATACGGTACCGGTTTTGCCTGGTGATCAGGAGGATACTCTTGCCGCCCGGGTCCTTGAAAAAGAGCATCAGCTCTATCCGCGGGCGATTGAACTGTATGTAAATGGCTGCCTTCAGGTAGAAGGTCGTCATGTGACGATAAAAGAATAAAAAGTTAGGTGGGAATCATATGAAGATCAAGCGTGCGCTGCTCAGCGTTTCGGATAAGACTGGCATTGTGGAATTTGCCAAAAAGCTCAATGAAGCCGGAGTGGAAATTATTTCAACTGGTGGAACGATGAAGGCCATAAAAGAAGCAGGGATTCCGGTCATGTATGTCAGCGATGTCACCGGTTTTCCTGAAATCATGGACGGACGGGTAAAGACGCTTAATCCGTATATTCATGGCGGCATACTGGCTGTTCGTGACAATGAAGAACATGTGGCGGCGATGAAAGAGCATAAGATCACCGGCATTGACATGGTCGTAGTAAACCTCTATCCGTTCCGGCAGACGATTGCCAAACCGGATGTTACCCAGGCGGATGCAATTGAAAATATTGACATCGGCGGACCGGCTATGATTCGTGCGGCTGCTAAAAATTTCAAGTTTGTAACCGTGGTTGTGAATCCGTCGCGTTATGATGAAATTGCCGCCGATATTGCCAAAGACGGCGGGGTTAAAGACGAACTCAGACTGCAGCTGGCACAGGAGGCTTTTCAGCATACAGCTTCCTATGATGACTGTATTCAGGAGTATTTGGCGAAACAGATTAAAGGCTGAAAAATTTAATCGGTGCACGAGATGCGCTGTCATTTGGTGAGGATGTGTTTATGTGAATATTTTAGTGATTGGCGGCGGCGGACGCGAGCATACCCTGGCCTGGAAATTATCCCAAAGCAAGCTGGCCAATACAATTTATGCTATTCCGGGCAATCCGGGAATGAAAAAAATTGCCTGCTGTGTGTCTGATATCAGCATTACCGATAATGAAGCGCTGGTGAAATTTGCTCAAGACAAAGCGATTTCGTTGGTCGTCGTTGGTCCGGAAGTTCCGCTGATGAACGGGGCGGTAGATGCATTTTCTGCAGCCGGGATAAAGGCGTTTGGCCCGAGCAAGGTCGCAGCTGAAATAGAAGGGTCAAAGGCATTTTCCAAGGATCTGATGAAGAAATACAATATTCCGACGGCCAAATATGAGGTGTTTACGGATGCTGCTGCGGCAAGAGCCTATGTTGAGCAGGAAGGGGCTCCGATTGTCATTAAAGCTGACGGGCTGGCAGCCGGTAAGGGCGTAATTGTCGCGGCGACAGTAAAAGAGGCGCTGGAGGCTGTTGATGAAATTATGTGTGATAAGGCCTTCGGCAGCGCTGGCAGCCGGGTGGTTATTGAGGAATGTCTTGTTGGGGAAGAAGCCTCCCTGCTGGCTTTTACCGATGGGGAAACCATCGTGCCGATGGTCTCTTCCCAGGATCATAAACGTGCCTATGATCAGGATGAAGGCCCAAATACTGGCGGGATGGGGACCTATGCTCCGGCACCTGTTGTGACCAGAACCGTGCTGGAAGAGGTGCAGAAAACTGTGCTCGAACCTACGGTTCGGGCGATGCAGGCCGAAGGACGCAAATACGTCGGTTGTCTTTATGCGGGGTTGATGATTACCGAGCAAGGCCCTAAGGTCATTGAATTCAATGCCCGTTTTGGTGATCCGGAAACACAGGTGGTCTTACCACTGCTGGCAAGTGATCTGGCTGAAGTCATGCTGGCCTGTATCGATGGAAAACTCGGCGATATCGATGTTGAGTGGAAGGATGAGGCGGCTGTCTGCGTCGTAATGGCAGCAGGTGGCTATCCTAAGGTCTATAAAAAAGGCGATGTGATCACCGGCCTTGAGGCGGCTGAAGCGGACGGAGCCCTGGTGTTTCATGCCGGAACAGCAGAACTTGACGGCCGTATAGTAACCGATGGCGGCCGGGTTCTTGGTGTTGTGGCAACAGCTCCCAAGGTCAAGGATGCTGTCGATAAGGCGTATGAAGCCGTGGGGAAAATTACCTTTGCCGCGGCGCATTATCGTAAGGATATAGCCTATCGGGCGCTGAACCGACTCTGAGCGAAGCGGGGACCGGCTGCAAAGCAGCCGGGCTCCGCTTTTTCTATGCATTGGATTAATCCGTGGGTCTGTTTCATCTGAAATAAGCATATGCTATAATAGAAAAAGGATTTTACCAGTAAAAGGAGCAGATTAAATGGCATTGGAATTAAATCATATATATCACGGCTTTCGCCTGCTGCAGGCTACGCCGGTAAAAGAAGCGGCGGCAACGGCTTATCGCTTTTTTCATGAAAAAAGCGGAGCCCGGCTCTTGTTTATGCAAAGCGATGATGATAATAAGGTGTTTTCGATTGCTTTTCGGACACCGCCGACAGACGATACCGGGGTGGCGCATATCGTTGAGCATTCTACGCTTTGCGGCTCCCGCAAATTCCCGCTGAAGGAACCCTTTGTGGAGCTCGTCAAAGGATCGTTAAATACGTTCTTAAATGCGATGACCTATCCTGACAAGACCATCTATCCGGTGGCCAGTCGCAACGACAAGGATTTTCATAATCTGATGGATGTCTATCTTGATGCTGTATTTTATCCATCCATGTACAATACCCCGGAGGTTCTGATGCAGGAAGGCTGGCATTATGAAATCGAAACGCCGGCGGATGATCTTACATACAGCGGGGTTGTTTATAATGAGATGAAGGGAGCATTGTCTTCACCGGATGACTTACTGGAGAGCAAAATCATGGCGTCCTTGTTTCCGGATACGACATATGGCTTTGAGTCCGGTGGGAATCCGGAAGCCATTCCCCAACTGACGCAGGCGATGTTTATGGATTTTCATAAGCGTTATTATCACCCGTCAAACAGCTATATTTATCTTTATGGGGATATGGACATTGAGGCGAAGCTCGAATTTCTTGATGTGCAATACCTGTCTGCTTTTGACCGGATAGAAGTTCCCTCAGTTATTGAATATCAGCCGTTGTTCGCTGCACCGAAAACACTGACAACAGAATATCCGATCGGGGCCGATGAGTCTATGACGGCAAAGACTTTTTTGAGTTTGAATGCGGTTGTCGGGCGGGCTAATGATCCGGAGCGGATGCTGGCACTTGAAATTCTTGAACATGCTTTGCTCAGGACCCAGGCTGGTCCGCTAAAGAAGGCATTGACAGAAGCGAAGCTTGGCAAGGATGTAACGTCTTCCTTTGAAGATGGCATTTTGCAGCCGTTTTTCAGCATTATCATCAATGGTGCTGAAGCGGAAAAGGCGGCTGCATTTACGGCCCTTGTTCGCAAGACACTGGAAGAGTTGATTGCCAAAGGAATTGACCGGGAACTGCTGGAAGCCTCCATCAATCTGCTGGAATTCAAATTGCGTGAAGCGGATTTTGGCCAGTATCCAAAAGGTTTGATCTATAATCTGAAGCTGATGAACAGCTGGCTCTATGATGGGGATCCAACCATGTACCTTTATTATGAAGAGCTCGTGGAAAAGATGAAGGCCGGCTTAAAAACGGATTATTTCGAGCGGCTGCTCAAGGAAGCCTTTATTGACAATCCGCATCAGACACTCGTCGTCCTGCAGCCAAGCCAGACGCTGGCGGCTGAAAAAGAGGCCTTGCTTAAAGCCGCTTTGGCTGAGAAAAAAGCAGCGATGAGCCCGGCCGAGATTGAGCAGATTATTGCTTTGACGGCAGATTTGAAGCGGCGTCAGGAAATGCTCGATTCGCCAGAGGTGCTGGCTACCATTCCGCTGCTTGAACTGACGGATATAAAGCAGCAGGCGGAAGAACTTCCCTGTGAGGAGAAGTGGCTTGAAGATATAAAGGTGCTGCATGCGCCGCTAGTGACAAATGATATCGCCTATATAAACTTGTATTTTGATGCCTCGGCCGTGGCGGCGGAGCAATTGCCTTATGCCTTTTTGTTAACGGAACTGCTGGGGAAAGTCAGTACGAACCGTTATTCCTATGCTGAGCTGGCGAATCAGATCAATCTGCATACCGGCGGTATCGGCTATGACTTGCTGGCATATACGAAAGACCGGGAACCGGATGCGCTCTTGCCAAAGTTTAAGGTTAAGATAAAGACTTTGGCTAAAAAGCTGCCGACGGCAAGCAGTCTGCTGGCAGAAATTCTTCTTGGCAGCCGCTTTGATGATGAGCAGCGGGTCCATGACCTGATTGATCAGTGCCGTTCCTCGCTTGAAATGTATTTGCTGCGCTCGGGCCATCAGGTTGCGGCGTCACGACTGGCCTCGTACTTTTCTGCCGGCGGGCATTACAATGAACAAGGAGCCCTGTCTTTTTATGAATTCATTCGCGATTTTTCAGAGAATTTTTCGGAGCGCTACCGCGAACTTCCGGAAAAATTTGCCGCGCTGCAGCCGCTGCTCTTTAATCGCAATGGGGCACTGCTCAGCGTGACGACGGAAGCTCGAAATTATCCGGCCTTTGCCGATAGCTTTGCTTCTCTGGCAGCCAAGCTGGAGCAAAAGCAGTATCCGGCTGCGCCGTATGTATTTACAGAGAACAAGAAAAATGAGGGTTTTATGACCTCAAGTCAGGTGCAGTATGTCAGCAAAGGGGCTAATTTTGTAAAACTTGGCTATGCTTTCAATGGCAGCATGCGGGTGGCGGAGACGATTTTGCGTTATGATTATCTGTGGACACGGATTCGCGTGCAGGGCGGGGCCTATGGTGCCTTTGCCCAGTTTAAGCGAAATGGCAATATGATGCTTGGCTCATATCGTGACCCTAATCTGACGGAAACAATAGCGGTCTTTGATGAGACAGCGGCTTATCTTGCTGATTTTTCCGTCAGTGAGCGAGAGATGGACAAGTATGTTATTGGAACCATGAGCGCTGTCGATGCCCCGCTTACCTCGCAGATGAAGGGGGAGGCCGCGGCTGAATGCTATATCCGCGGTATCAGCCAGGCTGACCGCCAGCAGATTCGTAACGAAATTCTGGCAACACGGCAAGAAGATATTGTTTCTTTGGCCGCGCTGGTTGCCGCCTGCATGGAAGAAAACTATGTTTGTGCCCTTGGCGGTGAGGGGAAGATTCGCGAAAATGCTGCTGTATTTGGCGGACTGAAAAACATTTTTTCCTGAGGTATTTGTCCGGCTAAGCGGGATATATGTCTGAAAAAATCTGGGTTAAAGTGATGATTTTATAAACAGAATTGACATTGCTGTTCCTGCATGTAATAATGAAAAACAGGACACAGCGAGGGAGGCTATTGCATTGAAGGACCTAATATTTAAGGGGGCAGGAGTTGCCATTGTAACGCCGTTCAATGAAGACGGTATTCATTTTGCAGAACTTGGCCGTTTAATTGATTTCAATATTGAAAATGGAACTGACGCGATTATCGTAACTGGAACCACTGGGGAGTCAGCGACGATGAGCGATGAGGAACATAAAGAAGCGATTAAATTCGCCGTTGACCATGCCGGCGGACGAATTCCGGTCATTGCCGGGACTGGATCGAATGATACAGCCTATGCGGTACAGCTTTCAAAATATGCGGAAGCTGTGGGCGCGGATGGATTGCTGCTGGTTACCCCGTATTATAATAAATGTACCCAAAGAGGGCTGGTCAGACATTTTTTTGCAGTTGCTGATGAAGTCAACATTCCGATTATTTTATATAATGTACCTTCGCGTACGGGGGTTAACATCAATTTGGAGACATATGCTGAGCTGGCGCGTCATCCGCATATTGTTGCAGTGAAAGAGGCGAGCGGGGATCTGTCGGCAATTTTGAAGATCAGGGCACTTTGCGGCGATGATCTGGCTGTTTACTCGGGCAATGATGATCAGATTGTGCCGATTTTATCACTGGGAGGCCAGGGGGTAATTTCCGTATTGTCCAACGTTGCGCCGCGAGTAGCCCATGATATCTGCCAATTGTATTTTGATGGGCAGACACAGGCTGCAGCTAAGCTGCAGATCGAATATCTTGATCTGATTGAGGCCTTGTTTGTTGATGTCAATCCGATTCCGGTCAAGACGGCCGTTGGGATGATGGGATACGAAGTCGGACCTCTGCGCATGCCGTTGTGCGAAATGGAAGAGCCGCATAAAAAGCTGCTTGAGGCTGCGATGCGGCATCATCATTTGCTGTAAGAGATAACGAGCGGATACTCGCGGGGGTATCCGCTTTTTCTTTTCCAGGATTGACAGTCGTTTGCGATGTTTTTATAATAAAGGGTATTGTAGCGCAGGCAGTGCATTAGGTGCTTTGCCTGACGGGAGGTCTTATTTTGGAAGTTGATATAAGCAAAAAGGTAAATTACGCAATCAAATATGGGCTGCCCGGGCTTGTCCTGCTGGCCTTAGCGGCCAGTGCGGCAGTCTGGTTTTGGCATAGCCAGCAGTCGTATCTTGTGATCAATGATGCCAAACTGACCAGTGCGATGGTTGCAGCCAGATCCTCGACTCCGGGAACAATTGAAGCTCTGTTGGTTGAAGAGGGAGCAAAGGTTGAGGCTGGCCAGGTGGTGGCCAAAATCAAAGTGAAGGTAACTCCGGAACAGATTCAACAGCTTGAACAGACACTGGAGCTGGCTAAGAAAAATTATACCTCCGTCCTTGCCGGGACTGTGGTATCACAGCCCGTTGGCGGGAGTACTGGCTCTGGTTCGCAGGCCGAGGTCGAACGGACGGCTGGTAAGAAAGCGCGGATGGATCAACTCTATGAGCTGGGCGCCATAAGCGCCATGCAGCGCGACCGTGCTGAGGCTGAATATCAAGCGGCTCTGGCGGCAACGCAAAGTGAAACATCACCTTCCTACCAGAGCGTATCCATGCCGAGCTCACCGGAAGTGATCAAGGCGGCGCAGCAACAGGTGAATCAGGCCCAGACTGCCTTGGAAGCGGCGAAGAAAAACATGGACGCTACGGAGGTGGTAGCTCCGGTAGCAGGAACGGTATATTATACAAATTTGCTTGCTGGCAGTGAAATTGAAGCCGGACAGCCGGTGCTCAACATCGGTGATGCGGCTAATATCTGGCTGGAGGTTCCGCTGACCGCAGCCCAGCAGGACAAAGTCCGTTTGGGACAGTTTGTATCTTATAAAGTGGAAGGACATGAGCTGCAGGGAACGGTGCTGGAAGTAAATGAGCTGCCGGCGGATGCCGGCGATGCGGCACCTCGTTACGCGGCGAAGGTTTCGCTGCCGCTTGAATCGCAGGCGGATCTGCACCCCGGCATGAAGGCCCAAGTAAAAATTGCGCTGAACTGAATATGTGTAAAGTAGAATCCCGGCGAAGATAAAATTTCGTCGGGATTTTATTTTGCACTGTTCAACTTGTGGCCTGCGTGCTATAATAAAATTGTATTTTCACAAAGTAAAGAGATAAAGTAAGAAAATATCATGATGAATTTGCAAAGCTATAGGCTGAAAAATAAAAGTGCGAGGTGTTTTTTGTGGTAAATCCTAAATTAAAAGATGAGCTGAACGATCAGCTCTGCCGGGCCGTGTTGCTGCTCGAAAATATTGAAGAGTGCTATCAGTTTTTTGAGGACATATGCACGGTGAGTGAAATAAAAGCCTTTTCCCAGCGCCTGGAAGTCGCGCGAATGCTGCAGGGCGGGCATACGTATGACGAAATTGTCGAGCGCACGGGCGCCAGCACCGCGACGATCAGCCGGGTCAAACGCTGCTTGAACTATGGCGCTGATGGCTATAAGACAATTTTGGAACGCCTTGATGCCGGAGAGCAAGACAATACCAAAGGACAATAAAGGAGCAAAAACATGTACAAAGAAGAGTTTGTTTTAGAGATACCGTATGGAACAAGAGATTTTTTGCCGCGGGAAGCTGCGCAAAAGAGAAGCATTGAAACCGCACTGGCGGATACCTTTGCCAGATGGGGCTATGCCGAGGTTGTGACGCCGACGATTGAATATCTCGATACGCTTACGATTGGCAATGGCAGTGCCCTTGAACCGCATATGTTTAAATTCTTTGACAAGAGCAACCGGACTTTGGCGCTGCGCCATGAGATGACAACACCGATAGCCCGGATGGCAGCCAGCCGGCTAAAAGGCGAAGAGCTGCCGCTCAAGCTTTCCTATATCAGCAGTGTCTATCGCTATGAACAGACACAGACTGGCCGCCAGTGCGAGTTTTACCAAGCCGGGGTTGAATTGATGGGCGTTCCGACGGCAGCGGCGGATGCGGAGATTATAGCCCTTGCGGTTGCTGCTATGCGTCAGGCTGGACTGGAAAACTTTCAGATCTGTCTGGGGCAGGTTGAGTTTATAAACGGCGTTATGCAGCAGGTCAATTTGAGCCGGGAACTGCAGGAACAAATAAAGCAGGCCATGGAAAAACGTGATCTCGTGGGGCTCGGCAGCATTATCGAGCAGACGGAGCTGCCGAAAAGTGCCAAGGAGCTGTTGAAACAGATCCCGCTGCTGCATGGTCGCGAGGAGATGCTGAAAAAAGCGTATGACATGGTTGTCAATGAACAGAGTAAACGGGCTCTTGATAACTTACAAGAGATTTTTAATTTGCTGAAAGCCTATGGCGCTGCGGATTATGTGAATTTTGATTTGGGCGTTATTCGTGACTTTGGTTACTATACCGGGATGGTATTTGAGGCCTATGCTCCGGGGCTGGGCTTTCCTGTCTGCGGCGGCGGCCGGTACGATCACATGCTTTCCGATTTTGGCAATGCCTGTCCGGCAACAGGATTTGCCCTTGGCATTGAACGCGTTATGCTGGCCCTTGAGCGTCAGGGCCAGCATTGTAAGGCCGGGGAAAAGAATGTTTATGTAGCCTATGGGGAAGGGGCGGTCTTGCGGGCGATCGAAACTGTGACGAAGCTTCGTCACAGTGGGAAAACCGCGGAGCTGGCACTTCAGGCGCAAAGCCGGAAAGAAGCAGAGGTTCAGTGCAACAGCCGAAATTGTGCAGAACTTGTCTTTGTTGACTGAGATGAAGCTTTGGCGGCGGATTCATCAGTTTTATACGGCAGTGCAGGCGGCTGTCAGGGCAGAAGACAAAGTGTTTTTAAAAAAATATCTCAGCGAACAGGAACAGGTCCTGTTCGCTGAGATGGGATTGCCCGAGCAGCGCCACTGCCTTGATGTTGCCTATACTGCGATTCAGCTGGCGTCGGGCCTGCCGGGAATTGATAACGGGCTGCTGCTTCGCTGCGCCCTGCTGCATGATGTCGGCAAGAAAAAAGGCGATATCCCTGTGCTCTATAAGGTGCTGACTGTGCTGGCGGATCATTTCTTTCCGAGAAAATCCCGGGAATTGGCGCGGCAAAGCGTTGCAGACGAGCGGCGCGATTTTCGCCATGCACTTTATATTTATTACTATCATGGCGAACTAGGCCGGGAAAAATTGCTGGCAATGCATCTGTCGGAGCTTGCAGAAATTGTCGGGAAACACCACAAAGCTCCAACGGAAAAGGATCCGTTGGAGCTTTTGCTGCTTCGTCAGGCCGATGAGCAAAATTAATAGCCGCGGCTCTTGTTGACGACGTTGATCATATTTTCATCCTGCAGGAAGTGGTGCAGGTTTTCAACAAATATTTTCAGGCTGCGGTCCATGTAGTAAGGGGAAATCGCAGCACTGTGAGGCGTAATGAACAGGTTAGGCGTTGTCCACAGCGGGGAAGTGTCTGGCAGTGGTTCCTGCTGGAAAACATCCAGGGCGGCACCGCGGATGATGTTTTGTTCAAGGGCCGTAATGAGATCCCCCTCATTGACGATCGGACCGCGGGATACATTGATGAAATAGGCACTGGATTTCATCTTTTGAAACAGGGGCAATGTGAAGAGATTGCGGGTTTCACCGGTTAGCGGCAGGGTTACCACCACATAGTCTGCTGCGCTGATGGCAGCCGGAATTTCATCGGCGGGATACAGCTGATCGACAAACAGCTCGGTTGTCTGCCGGTGCTTGGTGGCAAGCACTGTCATGCCCATGCTCTTTGCCCGCTTGGCGACGGCCCGGCCGATGCTGCCGAGACCAATGATGGCAATGGTCTTTTCATAGATTTCATCAGTGGCGGGAAGTGATTTCCAAAGCTTTTGCTTTTGCTGCTCATAGGCGGTAAACAGCCCCCGGCTCGATGCCAGCATGATCCCCAGGACATGTTCGGCGATCGGCGTGCCGTGAATACCGCTTGAATTTGTCAGGATGATGTTTGATTCGGCGAAGTCAGGCGAGAGCATGTCATCAACGCCAGCACTGAGAGCGTGGACCCATTTCAGCCTTGGAGCCAAAGGCAGCAGGTCGTCCATTTTCGTCTGGCCCCAGGCAATAAGAATGTCTGCATCCGCGATATGATCGGCAGCCGCAGCTTTCTTACAGGTTGTTATTTTGATATCCTCATGAACGGAAGATATAGCAGTCAGCTGTTTTTCGGTGAGCTTTGAGCTGAGTGCCAATATATTTAAAGACATGGTAAACTCTCCTTTATAATAAGTAAGATCTTTTGTCGGCAGAAAAACTGCAAACCAATATTTGTTATATATTCTACATTGATGGTAAAATACCTGTTTTGGTGTTGACGAAATTATATTTAGATGGTAGTATAGCAATATGTTATTACTTTAAATAACTAAAGAGATAAACGACGGAGGTTACAGCATGACTTCAAATGATATGGAATACCTTACGATTGCCCTGCCGAAGGGGAAACTGTTCTCGCTGTCCTCGGACCTGCTGGCCAAGGTGGGGTATACGGCCGAAGGCCTGACGGAAAAATCACGGAAGCTGGTTATCGTCAATGAAGAAAAAAAGATAAAATTTATTATTACCAAGACTGCCGATGTGCCGACCTATGTGGAATACGGGGCTGCTGATATCGGCATTATTGGTAAAGACGTGCTGCTTGAGGCAGAGAAAGATGTATATGAATTACTGGACCTGGGGTTTGGTCGCTGTCATTTGATGATGGCTGTCCCTAAGGCCTTGAAAAGGGAAAAGCTCACCGATTATGCGCACACGCGGGTAGCCACGAAGTTTCCTAAAACAGCGGAAAAGTTTTTTAACAGCAAGGGCATGCAGATGGAATTTATAAAACTAAATGGATCGATCGAGCTTGGACCCATTGTCGGTTTGTCGGAAAGTATTGTCGATATTGTGGAAACAGGAACAACGCTGAAGGAAAATGATTTAGAGGAGATTGCCTATATTGCCGATGCTACGGCACGGCTCATCGCCAATCGGGTGAGTTTCAAGATGAAATTCGCCCGCATCAATCAGATGGTTGAGGATCTGCGGGGCATTTTAGAAGGCGGGGTGGCAAAATGAAAATTGTTAAGGCAGAAGAAATCGGAGCAGCTGCGGTTGCGGCCTTATTGAAAAAAGCTCCGTTTGACCAGGTTGAACTGAGTCCGGCGATACGGGCAAAAAACAGAGAGCTTTATGGCGAGGATCTGACCGCATCGCAGATTGTTGACCGGATTGTGACAGCAGTACGTCAGGAGGGCGATGCAGCCGTCATACGCTATACCGGGATGTTTGACGGTGCGGACTTGTCACCGGCAGATTTTTTGGTAAGTGAGGCGGAGTACCAGGCCGCAGCTGAGGCTGTGGACCCGGCCGTTGTGGCTTCAATGCAAAGGGCGATTGCCAATGTTCGTTCCTACCATGTGGAGCAAAAGCCAAAGTCATGGATGACATACCGTGAGCACGGTTCCATTTTAGGACAGTCGGTTTTGCCGCTGGACCGGGTCGGTATTTATGTTCCCGGGGGAACGGCGGCCTATCCGTCATCGGTGATCATGAATGCCGTGCCGGCGATGGTTGCTGGAGTTGGCGAAATTGTCATGATGGTTCCAGCCTCAAAAGAGGGAAAAATAAATCCCTATGTTTTGGTTGCGGCTAAGGAGATTGGTGTACAAAAGGTCTATAAAATCGGCGGTGCACAGGCGATTGCCGCGATGGCCTTTGGGACGGAGACCATTCCGCGCGTTGACAAGATCACCGGGCCGGGCAATCTCTTTGTCACGCTGGCGAAAAAAGCCGTATACGGGCACTGTGATATTGATATGCTGGCCGGACCAAGTGAAATCCTGATTGTTGCCGATCAGGGGGCTGATGCCGCCTATGTAGCCGCTGATATGCTCAGCCAGGCCGAGCATGATGTGCTTGCCTCGAGCGTTGTCATCACGGACAGCGTGGAACTGGCAAAGAAGGTATGTGAACAAGTGGAGACGCAGCTCGCCGCTCTGGATCGCCAGCAAATTGCCCGGGCCTCGATTGAAAACAACGGGCTGGTCATTGTTGCCGCTGACCTTGCCGAGGCGATGGAATTTGCCAATATTTCAGCACCGGAGCACATGGAGATTTTAACGGAGCAGCCATTTTCGCTGCTGCCGTATGTGCGCCATGCCGGGGCGGTATTTTTGGGACCGTATTCCCCGGAACCGCTGGGCGATTATTTTGCCGGCCCCAACCATGTTTTGCCGACCGGTGGGACGGCCCGGTACTATTCGGTGCTGAACGTCGAGACCTTTATGAAGCGCACCAGTATTATTTCTTATACAAAACCGGCACTGACTGCAGCTGCCGATGATATTATACGCTTGGCAACGGCAGAGGGGCTTACGGCTCATGCCAATGCCATTCGCCTGAGAGGAAGAGATTGATTTGGAATATAAATACAGAGAGGGATTGGCGCAGCTGCCGATCTATGATGTGACAGAATGCGACTGGAATATTAAAGTCAATGCCAATGAATGCAATTTGAATTTGCCGCCAGCGGTCGAGGACCGGGTTATGGGGCGCTTGTCACGGGTCGCCTTTAACCGGTATCCAAATACAGAAGCTGAGGATTTAAAAGAGCAGATTGCCGAAAACTTTGGCCTGCAGACCAAAAATGTTTTGCTTGGCAATGGCTCGAGCGAAATTTTGGAAAAGATTTTTCAGGCCTTTGGCGGACCGGGACGAAAAATTGTCTACCCGCAGCCGTCGTTTTCGATGTATAAAATTTATGCCAAGCTCAGTGAAGCTGAGGGGATTCCGGTTGAACTTGAGGCGGATTACAGCCTGGATGCGGAAAAGTTTGTTCAGGCTGTAAAGGACAGTGAAGCCTCCCTGGCCGTTTTATGCACGCCGAACAATCCAACCGGCAATGCCGTGCCGCTGGCAGCGATTGAATACATTGCCGAAAATATCGATTGTGTTTTTGTCGTTGATGAAGCCTATGTTGAATTTCACGGACTTTCCGCTGCCGGGAGCCTGCTGAAAAAATATCCGAACATGATTGTCGCCCGGACTTTTTCCAAGGCCTACGGCTTGGCCGCTGCCCGTGTTGGCTATATGCTGGCAGAGGAAAAGCTGACAGCGATGATTGGCCGGGTGTTTATGCCCTACAGCGTCAATGTCTTGTCGCTGGTCACGGCCGATATCGTCTATCAGATGCGTCATGAGTATGTGCCGCGCATACAGATGATGGTAGCTGAGCGCAAACGAATGGCCGCGCAGCTTGAGACGCTTGCCGGCTTTACCGTATATCCGTCGGAGACAAATTTCCTGCTTGTCAAATACGAGCGGGCGGCAGAACTCAATGCGTATTTAGAAAATATCGGCATTGGTCTGCGCAGCTTTGGTGATGCGCCGCGGCTGGAGAACTGCCTGCGGATAAGCATGGGGACGCGTGAGGAAAATGATGCCTGGTTCAAGGCGATACAGGATTTTTTAGGAGGTCGGTGAGCAGATGAGAACAGCAGCGGTCAGCCGGAAGACGGCAGAAACAGCAATTAAACTCAGCCTGAATCTTGATGGCAGCGGGCAGGCAAATATTAGCAGCGGCATCGGTTTTTTTGATCATATGCTGCATTTGTTTGCTGCGCACGGGCACTTTGATTTGGAGCTTACCTGTGATGGTGATATTGGCGTTGATGGACACCATACGGTTGAAGATATAGGTCTGGCCCTTGGCCGGGCAATAAGAGATGCGCTGGGGGATAAGGCCGGCATTCGCCGTTATGGTACGAGCTATATCCCGATGGATGAGGCACTGGCCTTTGTATCCCTTGATGTCAGTGGACGGCCGTATCTTGTCTATGACGGCGGGGAAATGGCGCCGATGGTTGGCGGCTATGACACCGAACTTACGGAAGAATTTTTGCGGGCTCTGAGTGTGCAGGCTGGAATAACCTTGCACGCCAAAGTGCTGTATGGGAAGAATTCGCATCATAAGGTGGAGGGCCTGTTTAAAGCTCTGGCGCATGCGCTGGCGGAGGCGGTGACGGTCGATGCCCGCATTCAGGGTGTGTTTTCTACCAAAGGAACATTATGAGGGGAGGACTCCCAGATGATAGCAATTATTGATTATGGCGTAGGGAACTTGTTCAGCGTGGAAAAGGCGTTTGCCAAACTCGGCGCAGAGGTTCTCGTTACCGATGATGCCGCGGTGATTGAGCGGGCTGATAAAATCGTCCTGCCCGGGGTCGGGGCGTTTGGCGACTGCATGGAAAACCTGACGCGATCCGGCTTGATTCCGGCAATCCGCCAGGCCGTTGCGGCCGGAAAGCCGCTGCTCGGCATCTGTGTCGGCCTGCAGATTTTGTTTGAAGGCAGTGATGAATCCCCGGCGGTGGCCGGACTGGGTTTTTTTCCCGGACGGGTAAAAAGAATTGTAGCACCAGGGCTTAAGATCCCGCATATGGGCTGGAATTCGCTGCGCACAGAAGCAAAGGCCGGAGCGATTGACCTGTTTGCCGGGCTTGGACAGGAAGCCTATGTTTACTTTGTTCACAGCTACCACGCTGCGCCGGCTGATCCTGGTATTATAACGGCCCGGTCTGAATACGGCGAGGCTATTACGGCGGCAGTGGCGAAGGACAATGTGCTGGCCGTACAGTTCCACCCGGAAAAATCAGGGGATGTCGGATTGCAGCTCTTGAAAAATTTTATCGATGGCTGACATTTAACGGAGAATATGGAGGTACGACAATGATAATTTTCCCGGCAATAGATATTCGCGGCGGCAAATGCGTACGCCTTACCAAAGGGGACTTTTCTCAGGAGACGGTTTTTTCTGACCGTCCCGAGGAAATGGCAAAAAAATGGGAAGCGCAGGGAGCCCGGTACCTGCATGTTGTTGACCTCGATGGGGCACTGGCTGGCAAGCCGGTGAATCTGGCTGCGATTGAAGCAATCATAAAGGCCGTGTCGATACCGATTGAACTTGGCGGCGGTATCCGGACGATGGAAAACATAGAAATGCTGCTGGCCCTCGGCGTTGAGCGGGTTATTTTGGGTTCGGTAGCGGTGCGCGAGCCGGAGCTTGTCCGCGAGGCCTGTGCAAGATTCGGGGAGCGGATTGTGGTTGGCATCGATGCGAAAGATGGCATTGTAGCCGTTGATGGCTGGGGTGTATCCGGCGACGTTGAGGCCCCGGTATTGGCAGCACAAATGGCAGCAGCGGGTGTGCGGCATATTATCTATACGGATATTTCCCGCGATGGGATGCTGTCCGGAGTCAATGTGGCGGCGACAGCTGAGCTGGCACAAGCAGCCGGTATACAGGTCATAGCCTCGGGCGGTGTAAGCTGCCTGGAGGATATTCGTCAGGTAAAGGCGGCCGCGTCCGCCGGGATTGAAGGGGTAATTGTCGGCAAGGCGATTTACACTGGCGCACTTGAGCTGCCGGCGGCTCTCGAGCTGGCAAAGGAGGCGTAAGCAATGCACACAAAAAGAATTATACCCTGCCTTGATGTCAAGGATGGGCGCGTCGTGAAAGGCACAAATTTTGTCGGTCTGCGCGATGCCGGCGATCCGGTAGAGCTTTCTGCGGTCTATGATCGTGAACGGGCGGATGAGCTGGTGCTGCTTGATATTACAGCCTCCAACGAACAGCGTGGTACGATGGTACAGGTTGTATCGAACTGTGCCTCGCAGGTCTTTATTCCGTTTACCGTTGGTGGCGGTATTCGCACGGTCGAAGATATGCGGGGTATGCTCAAAGCCGGAGCCGATAAAATATCCTTAAATACGGCGGCGATTAAAAATCCCGATATCATCCGCCAGGGGGCGGAAAAATTCGGCCGGCAGTGTATGGTGCTGGCTGTCGATGCCCGCCGTTCAGGCGAGAATTCCTGGGAAGTGTACATCAACGGCGGGCGAACGAAGACCGGCCTTGATGTTTTGGACTGGATAAAAAGAGGAGTTGCGCTTGGGGCTGGCGAAATCCTCTTAACGAGCATGGATGCCGATGGAACAAAGGACGGCTATGATATTGCGCTGACGCGCGCCGTGTCGGAAATGGTCGATGTGCCGGTTATTGCCTCGGGCGGGGCCGGCAATCTTGAGCACTTTTATGAGGTTCTGACAGCCGGCAAGGCAGATGCGGTCCTGGCAGCTTCGGTGTTCCATTACGGGCAGTTTACCGTGCGCGAAGTAAAAGAATACTTAAGATCACGTGGAGTGGAGGTTCGATTGTAATGGATTTTTCGATGATCAAATTTGATGAAAAAGGGCTTGTGCCGGCAGTTGTGCAGGAGGAAAACGGTCAGGTGCTGATGCTGGCATATATGAATGAGCAGTCACTGCAAAAGACGATCGAAACAGGCTATACCTGTTTCTACAGCCGCAGCCGCCAGGAACTGTGGGAAAAGGGGGCTACCTCCGGCAATCGCCAGCAGGTCAAAGAAATATCATATGACTGTGACGGTGATACATTGCTCGTGCGGGTTCATCAGACCGGCGTAGCTTGTCATACGGGGACTTACAGCTGCTTTAGCGGCCGGCAGCTTGGTGAACGAAAAAAACAGGTCATGCTTGTCGAAAATGATGCTGCAGCAGACAAACTGCCCGCTAAAATACTCAATGAATTGTATGCCGTCATTCAGGAACGAAAGCTCAATCCGGTAGAGGGTTCTTATACGAATTACCTGTTTGATAAAGGGCAGGACAAGATACTGAAGAAGATCGGCGAAGAGGCAACGGAGACCGTGATCGCTTCAAAGAACAACGACAAAGAAGAAATACTCTATGAGATGGGAGATTTATGGTATCATTGCCTGGTGCTGCTGGCTTATCACAACATTTCGCCGGATGAACTGTTTGGTGAACTGATGAACCGGCGCAGTGGTGGGTCGTATCATAAATTTGTCAATCCGGAAAAATAAGGTGATAACATGGATAAAACAATTGGACAAGCTTATATGGCGGCATCACGCTGCATAGATTGCAAAAATACAAAACGCGACCAGAAACTGCCGCCGCCTCCGGTTGAGCTGCCATATGATCCGGCAGCGCCGATCGTAAAACTGCCGGAGCCGGACCTGCTGCTCGACAAGCAGGTTAACTTTCTTGAACTGATCGAGCTGCGGACCACCGTGCGTCAGTATCACGAGACACCGCTGACATTGACGGAGCTTTCCTATCTGCTGTGGTGCACCCAGGGAGTCAAGATGACAATGCCAGGGGGGACGAGCATCCGGACGGTGCCGTCGGCGGGAGCCCGTCACGCGCTGGAAACATATCTTTATATCCAGCGCGTGGAAGGTCTTGAACCCGGATTGTACCGCTTTCTTGCGCTCGAGCATGCCTTGCTGCCGGTTGATCTGAGCCCTGCCGCCGGGGCGCGGCTGGTGCCGGCTTTTTCCGGACGCAATATGGTGGCGGGCAGCGCTGTCACCTTTATCTGGAGTGCGGTACTGGAGCGCATGAGTTATGCCTATGGCCCCCGGGCCTATCGCTATCTGCACCTGGATGCCGGACATGTCTGTCAGAATCTCTATCTGGCGGCCCAGACTGTGCGCGTCGGCATCTGTGCCATTGGCGCCTTTGATGATGACGGCTTGAATGCTGCCCTGGGCCTTGACGGGGAGAATCAGTTTGTCGTCTATGCAGCCTCGGCTGGCAAATAAATACGTGAATTTTAAGCTGGGAGACCGCCTTTGCGGTCTCCTTTCTTTTTGATTTTTTTGATATTTTATTATTGAAAAAGACGAAGATTTAGTCTATAGTATTAATATTATATTATGTGCATGTTATGTCTTTGTTAAAGAGCAGCGGCCGGGGGGCGCTGAAAGGTTTTTAAAGAGAGGGTTATGGTGTGAATAAACGTACGTTCAAAATGAAACTGCTCCGCTTTGCCGGGCGCACCCAGAGAATGTTTCAGAAGAATGCCAGATTTATTGCGGCGTTCTTTTTGCTCAACTATATTACAATGGCCTGGTCGCTGTTGAATGCGGATAAAATTGAGGTTGGCATTGGCTATGGCTTTACGCTTTTACTGGGATCTGTCTGTGTGACGGCCCTGTTGCAGCTGCTTTATAATCCGGTGCTCAAGCGGCTGGCGAAAACCGTGCTGCTGCTTGTCAGTGCGGTGCCGTTTGCCATCGAGTTTTTTGCAATGTACAATTACAAGGCCCTGATCGGCGCGGGCATTGTCAATTCAATGCTCGAGACCAACTCCCGGGAAGCGGTGGAGTTTTTAAACATGTACCTGGGTTTGCCGGAGCTGGGGGCGTTGCTGGGGATAGTGGCGATCATAATCGGCTGCCGCCGGTTTCGCCTTGGTTCGCGTCTGCGGATAAGCCGCCGGGCACAGACAAGGGTTGTTTTTACGCTTCTTGGCGTCTGTGTTGTTTACAGCGTTCGAATGTTTACCGTATATACTTCATTTTTTTGGGAGGATCTGCTGCCGCTGCAGCGCACGTACGCTTCCGCCCAGGTCGCAGTCAAGAACCTGGAAGCGTATCATAAGCTCTCATCGAAGCTCAGCTCTGACATACAATTAACGGAAAACAATGGTAAAATTAAGAACATCGTCTTTATTTTGGGCGAGTCGACAAATCGCAATCACATGCATTTGTATGGCTATCCAATTCCCAATACGCCGAATTTTGATGCGATGCAGCAAAAAGGTGAGCTCAGCGTCTTTCGTGACTGCATCAGCCCGCATTCGACGACAATTGCCGTCTTGAGCAAGCTGTTCACTTTTTGCGATCATGAGTCAGATAAGGATTGGTATGAATATAACAATTTGATCGATGTGATGAATACGGCCGGCTATAAGACCCACTGGCTGTCCAACCAGGAAAGTTCCGGCATCTGGGGCAATGTGGCGCAGATTTACGCGGAGCACAGCACGCAGCACGCTTTTACGCGAATCCGCGATTCCCGCGAAGATTACGGCATCCTGGATGAAGAACTGTTCCCCTTAGTCGATAAGGCGATTGCCGAGCGCAGCGAGAAGAATTTTTATGTGGTCCATCTGATGGGCGGCCACGGGCTCTATTACAATCGCTTCCCTTATATTTTTTCGAAATTCAATAAGGATGATGTGAAACTGCCGATTGCCGATGAAAAAAAGGAAGTGATTGCGCAATATGACAATGCGCTTTACTATAACGATTACATTGTCAGTGGCATTATCGACAAGTTCCGCGATGAGGAAACCCTGGTGATCTATGTGCCGGATCACGGGGAAGCTGTCTATGACGAAGGCGGATTTGCCGGACATATAGAAGAAAATCCGAGCCGCCATATGATTGAGATTCCGGTCATCATGTGGGCGTCGGATAAGTTTAAGGCCAAGTATCCGGAAAAATGGGCCGCGATTCAGGCGTCTGTCAATCGTCCGTATATGACGGATGATATGATTCATACGGTGCTGGATTTATCGGATATTCATACGGCTGAATTTGATCCGGCCAAGAGCATCGTCAATGACAAATTTGATGCCTCACGCAAGCGCATCTTCAATGACCTGGATTATGATACCCAGATTAGAACCGGCAACATTCCGCCGGAAGAACAATAAAAAGCAAAGCGCCGCGGCAGTTGCCGCGGCGCTTTGCTTTCTTTATGCTTTTTTGCCATACATGTATTGATCATAGATGATTTTCATCTCATCGCGGCTTTTTGTCCCGGGCCAAAGATCCCCCAGGGCACTTTGGCGCATGCCGGCTGCCAGATGCTCGTAGAGCATCGGATTGTCCTCACCGAGTCGGGCGATCAGTTCCTTGACATCCTGGCGTTTGGTTTTGCCGTCCAGAGGGCAAGGCGAGGGAACCGGTTCAAAGCCGTGGATGGAAATCGTATCCCGGACTTCGCTTTCGCGAAAATAGATGAGCGGACGGATCACCGTCAGGTCGATGTGATCGAGGTAGGTGCTGGGGAGAAAGGTCTTGAGCTGGCCGGAATAAAGCAGGCTCAGCAAAAAGGTCTCGACGGCATCGTCGTGATGGTGGGCGTAGGCGACCTTGTTACAGCCGTTCTCTTTGGCAATGCGGTTTATGGCGCCACGGCGAAAATAGGCGCAGGTAAAGCAGGGGTTCTTGCCGTCTTGTTTTTCAATGGCCCCGGCAATGTCGACATCGTGCGTAATATAGGGGATGTCAAGACTGCGGCAGAAGGCTTCCACCCGGCTCGTGTCAAAATCCTTTGTGAACATCGGGTTGATGGTTACGGCCATCAGAGAAAAATTTTTCTTCAGGCGTTCGCGCATTACCGCGAGGGCATAGGTAAGAAAAATGCTGTCCTTGCCGCCGGAAACACCGACCAGTATTTTATCGTTTTCCTCGATCAGGTTGAATTCGACAATCGCCCGCATCAGCCGGCTGAAATGGGTTTGGGGTAAATGGATTTTCATTTTGCACCTCAATATGATAAGATTATAATGCCTATTATACTGCATTTCGTAAAAAATATATACGCAGCCCTTTTCTAAGCAGGGGGATTTGTCGTATAATAGAAGTTACGAAATCATATGTTCAGGTGATGATTAACTTATATATTGGAGGTATTTGTATTTCATGAAAGAAGCAAAGCCTATTTACACAATTGGGCACCGCAATCCGGACACGGATTCCATTTGTTCGGCGATTGGGTATGCCCATTTAAAGCAGATGCTGGGCGAAAATGTCGTTCCGGCCAGAGCGGGAAAAGTAAATGCTGAGACAAAATATGTACTGGATTATTTTAAGGTACCGCAGCCGCTGTTGATCACGGATCTCTATCCGCGTGTAAAAGACATAGCGCTCGATTGCAAAACGGTTGTCAAAGCCAATGACAGCTTGCGCCGTCTGGGTGAGGTCATGCGCAATCAGTCACTGAAATCCGTACCGGTTGTTGACGAGGACCAGAAACTTGTCGGGATTGTTACCGTGAGTGACCTGGCACAGCGGTATTTCAAGGAACTGAGCATGCAGAACCTTTCGGAGGCGGGTATTGTTCTGCGTGATATCATTGCTGTGATTGACGGTGAGACGGTAGTCAGCGGCGATGAAAGCAGAGCGATTGAAGGCAATGTGCGGATTGCTGCTGGCAGCAGCAAAATGATCCACAAAGTCATTCAGCGGCACGATGTTGTTTTGGTGGGCGATCGCAGCGATGAAACAATTCTTGAGTGCGTCAAACAAGGTATTGTTTGTCTGATTATCACCGGCAATGGCCGTGTATCGGCTGATGTCATCGAGGAAGCACAGGCACAGCATATTGCCGTGATTAGCACGCCGCATGATACATATACTTGTGCCCGCCTGATCAATCAATGTGTTCCGGTAAGCCGCATTATGCAGACGGACATTACGACCTTTAAGCCGCTCGATATGCTCAGCGACATCAAGGGTGCGATGGAATCGACAAATTACCGCAATTATCCGGTGGTGGAAAATGACCGGCTTGTCGGCATTGTAAGCCGTGACCAGCTGATGGTACCGGAACGCGATGCGGTGATCCTTGTCGATCACAACGAGCGCAGCCAGGCAGTAGAAGGCATCGAGGAAGTAAAAGTGCTGGAAATTGTCGACCATCATCGTTTGGGTGGCCTGCAGACAAGCGAACCGATTTTTGCCCGGCAGGAGCCGGTGGGCAGTACAGCGACGATTGTTGCCAACATGTACAAGCATCGGGGCCTTGAAATGCCGAAGGAAATCGCCGGATTGCTGCTGTCGGCTGTTTTGTCCGATACCGTGCTCTTCAAATCGCCGACCTGCACCCCGTATGACAAGGAAACGGCCGAGCGCCTGGCCGCAATTGCCGGAGTGAATATCCATGACTATGGCATTTCCATGCTCAAGGCGGGATCGAATATCGGGGATATGACGCCGGCAGAAATTGCCAAATATGATTTGAAAGAGTTCCAGATCGGTGATTACCGCGTTGTCGTCAGCCAGATTTCCGTTATGGATACGGCCGATGTGTTGGCTATGAAAACGCAGCTGATTCAAAACATGAAGGCGATCTGCGAAAAAGAGGGCTATGACATGAGCCTCGTCATGGTCACCGACATCATCAACGAAGGTACCTGGCTGCTTTACACCGGCAACCCCAAGACTCTGATCGGCGAAGCCTTTAAGCAGGACGCCAGTGGCGATTCGATTTATCTGCCGGGTGTGATGTCGCGCAAAAAGCAAATTATACCGCCACTTTCAGAAGCGGCTAAAAAATATAAGGTCTAGTTCATAAGAACATATAGCAGGTTTATTGTGGAGGCTGTTGCAGATTGTAGTAGAGCAACAGCCTCTTCTTGCGGAGAAAATATTAAATACGTTTTGTTTTTTGGAGGAAGAAATTGGATATTTTTACAGGATTAAACCCGGCGCAGCAGGCGGCGGTTAAGCATACAGACGGGCCGCTTTTGATTATGGCTGGAGCCGGATCGGGCAAGACGAAGGTCTTGACCTGCAAGGTGGCCAACTTACTGGCAAATGGCGTTGCTCCCTATAATATTTTGGCAATCACGTTCACCAACAAGGCGGCGGCCGAGATGCGCGAACGCGTTGATCGCATGATTGGTGAGCAGGCAAAAAACATCTGGCTGAGCACGTTTCATTCTTTCTGTGCGCGTTTTTTGCGGTGGGAAATTGAAGCTACCGGCAAATACAAGAAGAATTTTGTCATCTATGATTCCGGCGATTCTCAGGTTGTGATCAAGTCCTGCCTGAAAGAGCTTAATCTCGATGAGAAACAGTATACGCCGGGCAGTGTGCAGGCGGTGATTTCCAATGCGAAAAATATGCTGCAGGGCCCGGCGATGTTTGCCAGAGATGCCGACACCTTTTTTAAGCAGAAACTGGCAGAAGTCTATAAAATGTATCAGCAGAAGCTGGTATTAAATAATGCCCTCGATTTCGACGATTTGTTGATGCTTTCGGTTGTAGTGCTTGAGGAACATGAAGATATCCGGCAGAAATATCAGGCCCGGTTCAAATACATTCTCGTGGATGAGTATCAGGATACGAACGGGGCGCAGTACCAGCTGACAAAAATTCTGGCCGCTCGTCATCATAACCTTTGCGTTGTCGGGGATGCCGACCAGTCAATTTACGGCTGGCGCGGCGCGGACATTCGCAACATCATGGATTTTGAAAGCGACTATCCGGAGGCGAAAACGGTAAAGCTTGAACAGAATTATCGTTCGACCCAGAATATCCTGGCAGCAGCCAATGCGGTAATTGAAAACAACCGCAACCGCAAGGCCAAGGAATTGTGGACGGAAAATGTGGTCGGGGAAAAAATAACCTCCTATCAGGCCAGTGATGAACGGGATGAGGCCCAGTTTGTTGCAACGACGGTGATGAAACAAAAGACGATCTTTAATGCTTCGTACGGTGACGTGGCCATACTTTACCGGACCAATGCCCAGTCGCGCGCGCTCGAGGAAGGGTTTATGCGGGCGGGAATTCCCTATACGATGGTCGGTGGCCTCAAATTCTATGATCGCAAGGAAATAAAAGACATTCTCGCGTATCTGCGGGTTATCTTTAATCCGGCCGATACCGTCAGCCTGATGCGGATCATCAATGTGCCGAAGCGTGGACTCGGTGACACGACAATCGGCAAGCTCAATGAGTTTGCTATGGAAAATAATATGACGCTGTTTGACGTTGTCTCCAATCCATCGCTGGTTCCGGGCCTGAGCGCGCGGGTGCGGCGTCCGCTGGAGCTGTTTGCGGAGCTGATCTTTAAACTCATGGCTTATCAGGATAATTTGTCCGTGCGGGATATTGCCGATCATGTGATGAATGAATCCGGCTATGTAGCCGAGCTTGAGTCGAGCAAAAAACCGGAAGACGAAGCCCGGATCGAAAACCTGCGTGAGTTTTTGAGTGTGGCCAAGGATTTTGAAAAAGGCGACGAGGTGCCGAATCTGGAGAATTTCCTCAGCCATCTGGCTCTCGTTTCTGATATTGACAATGCCGAGCTCGAGGATGAGAAAGTTACCTTTATGACGCTTCATTCGGCCAAGGGGCTGGAGTTTCCGATTGTGTTCATGACTGGAATGGAGGAGGGGCTCTTTCCTCACTCGCGAACCCTGATGAACGAAGACGAGCTGGAAGAAGAACGCCGGACCTGCTATGTTGGCATTACCCGGGCAGAGCGCAAGCTCTATATGACATATGCCCGCAATCGCATGATCTTCGGACGGACCGTATCGTATCCGCAGTCGAGATTTTTACTGGAAATTCCGGATGAATACATGGAGCGTCTGATCGTGCGCCAGAATGCATACGGTTTTGCCAACTCAAGTGTCGTGCAGCAGCGTGGCTATGGCAGTGCCTTCCGTCCTTCGATTCAGCAAAATGCCGGCACGAATAATTTCAAACCGGCAGCTGCCGGGGCGGCAGGGACTGCTATTCAGCCGGACCTGAATGTCAAGTGGCAGGTGGGCGACAAGGCTCAGCATGGCAAATGGGGCATTGGCACGGTGGTATCTGTACGCGGGCAGGGCGAGGAAATTGAACTGAAAATCGCCTTCCCGGGGCAGGGAATTAAGGGCCTGATGCAAAAGTATGCACCGATTGCCAAAGCTTAAAACCGTTTAAATTTTCCGGGGAGGAATATAAAGTGGATGTTGAACAGGAA
>JBOFWE010000353.1:0-2234 GCA_051653465.1 Selenomonadaceae bacterium
GAAAGTACCGAAATGCCCCTCGGAAGATTGGATTCTTCCGGGGGGTATTTTAATGCAAAAATATTTGAGGAATTTATTTCAAAATGGATTTCGCAGTGATAGAATATAACTTATTGCAGATTTGAAGAAGCTTTAAAAAGTATAGGAGCTGATAAGGATGGCACAGGAATACTATTTGGGGTTTGATGCCGGTACGCAGAGCGTTAAGGTCGCGGTGTATAATGAAAAGATGGAGTGCGTCGTGCAGACGGCAAATCCGACAACGCTTGTTTATCCAGCCCCGGGGTGGGTGCAGATGGATGCCGATGAATACCTGCAGCTGACAAAGCTCGGTATAAAAGAGTGTATAACGAAGATGCAGGAAGAGGGCCTTGACCCGTCGAAGATCAAAGCTGTTATGGGCGATGGGATTATCTGCGGGATTGTCGGCATAGATGCCCAAGGCCGGGCGATTACACCGTACATAAATTACCTGGATTCGCGCACACAGGGAGATGCTGCCGAGCTTTGCCGGCAGGACCATAGTATCTGGGGGCGTGAAACAGGAAACCCCGAACCCCTGTGCATGTTTCCGGCCCTGCATGCCCGCTGGCTGTTGAAAAACAATGAGGCTTTTAAAGCTGCCGGCGCTAAATTTGTCCATAATGCGCCGTACATATTGATGAATCTGGCCGGGCTTGCGGCCGCAGATGCTTTTATTGACTGGGGAACGATGTCCGGCTGGGGGCTTGGTTATAATGTGTATAAAAAGCAATGGTCGCCCGAACAGCTCGAGCTTCTGGGAATTGATGCGACGTATATGCCGCAAATTGTAAAACCATGGGATTTTATCGGCAAGATTTCGGCCGCGACAGCAGCTGAGACCGGTTGTCCGGAGGGGATTCCCATCTGCGCCGGGGCTGGCGATACCATGCAGTCCATGCTTGGCAGTGGGGTATTTGAGGCCAATAAAGCCGTGGATGTGGCCGGAACCTGTGCCATGTTTTGTGTGTCGACGGCGGGGATTGTTCCGGAATTGAGCCAAAAGGGAAGCGGGCTCATTTTTAACAGCGGGACCCTTGAAAATACCTATTTTTACTGGGGCTTTGTCAGGACGGGGGGGCTTGCCCTGCGCTGGTTTAAAGACAATATCTGTCAGCAGGCGGCGGATGCGGGTTACTATAAGCAGCTCAGCGAGCAGGCGGCGGCCGTTGCTCCGGGCGCTAACGATGTGGTTTTTCTGCCATATCTGACCGGAGGCTATGAAGAAGGCAGCGATGTTCGCGGAGCGTTTTTGAACATGACACTGGACACGGACCAGTTTGTATTATGGCGGGCGGTGCTGGAGGCGATTGCGTATGATTATATGGCAATTACGGATACGTATCGTGCGGCAGGAATCGGGATCAACCGAATTACGATTACGGAGGGCGGCAGCCGGGATGATCTTTGGAACCAGATCAAGGCGGATGTGATGCAGGCAGAAGCCATAACCCTTGAGGTTTCAGGTGGCGCTGTGCTGACAAACTGTGTGATTGCTGCCTATGCCACTGGTGCAGCGACAGACCTTAAACAGGTCTTGATGGACAATATGAAGGTGATTCGTCAATATCAACCGGATCCGGACAAAGCCGATTTTTATCGGCAGCAGTCACAAAAGCAGCAGCTCTTGTTGAAAAAGCTTAGCTGTTAAGCTTTTGGTGTGTCCTCATGGATATGCCTTTATGCTTGTGGGGACATCTGGTATAAAGAGATGAAAAAACTGCCTTCGGCAAATCAGCTGCGCTGATCTGTCGGGGCAGTTTTTATTTAAAGAGGGTAAGGATGGCACTGATGGCAAAATATGGTCCATAGGCGATCATTTGGCCGGCTTTTTTTGCCTTTGTCAATAAGAGTATGGCACTGGCAATACCGCCGGCGATAAACCCGAGCAGTGTTGCTGTCAGCAGGCGGTCGCTGCCCAGCCATAAGCCGAGGACGAATAACAGTTTTATATCGCCGCCGCCGATGCCGCCACGGGTGATGATGGCCAGCAGCAGGAAGACGGCGCCGCCGGCTGCGGCGGCGATCATTCTGTCTGTCAGTGGCGAAGAAAGCAGCGGTGTAAGCAATAAAGCGGCAACGGCAGCTGGCAGTAAAATTCGATCGGGAATGATATGCTGCTGGTAATCGATAAAAGTAATAAAAATCATCAGCGTGATAAACAGCCAGGCGAGGGCTAGTTCCGCTGGGTGCTGGAAACTGCCAGCACTGAG
>JBOFWE010000354.1:0-34790 GCA_051653465.1 Selenomonadaceae bacterium
CGCCTGACACAAGTGTATAACCGCAATTACTTTGAAGAGCGGGCTATGACAATCAGCAGCAAGGGAGCGGGCATTGTCGTCTGTGACCTTGACGGACTCAAGCTGATCAACGATACGATGGGACATAAGGCCGGGGATGAATTGCTGCAGGCAGTTGCCAAAATTTTGCAGGCCTGTGTCAGTGAACCGGATATCGTTGCCCGAATCGGCGGTGACGAGTTTGCGGTACTCGTCTTTGAACCGACACCGGAGAAGATGCGGGATATGGCCGCTGCCATTAAGCAGGGGGTTGAAGACTGTAATGCGGAGCATCTCCGCCCCCCGCTCAGTCTTTCAGTGGGCTGGGCCGCAGACTATGGCGCCGTCGTTGATATGGATGCTTTGTTCAAGCAGGCCGATAACAATATGTACCGGGTAAAGATGCATCAGCGGATGAGCAGCCACAGCGCCATTGTTGAAGCGATGATGCAGGCGCTGGAGGCGAGAGACTATATTACGGAAGGTCACGCTGACCGCCTCCAGCACTGGGTTGCCGCACTGGCCGAAAAATTTAATTTTTCCGACCCGATGATTGCCGATCTGAATCTGTTTGCCAAATTTCATGATATAGGAAAAGTCGGCATTCCTGACTATATTTTATTTAAGGAAAGTGCTCTGACCGAGGAAGAGTATACCGCGATGCAGCGTCATCCCGAAATTGGCTTTCGCATTGCCAAGGCAGCGACGGACCTGGCGCCGATTGCTGATTGGATCTTAAAACACCATGAGCGCTGGGATGGCCAAGGCTATCCGCTGGGGCTGGAGGCGGAAAAGATCCCGCTCGCCTGCCGGATGCTGGCGCTGGCTGATTCATTCGATGCCATGACAAATGATCGACCGTATCATAAGGCTATGTCTATAGATACGGCACTAGCCGAGATTCGGCGTTGCAGCGGACAGCAGTTTGATCCTGCCTTGGTGGAACCGTTTATTGAGATCGTCTCTGCCTGCCGGCAAGATGTGCTGAGTGGAAAAATTTAAAAGCAAGAAAAAAGCTTTGCCTGGAAAAACAGGCAAAGCTTTTTTCTTGCTTTTAAATTATCCATATTTACATGTTGACATATCTGTAAAGTATGTTATTATTATGTTTATACCTATAAAAAACATATATGTTAAGTATGTTACTTGACGAGTGACTGCAACAGAGACGAGGAGGAAGTACAATGACCCAGACAAGAAAAGAACTGGTACAAGCCGCATTGAATAAACAAAAGGTGGATCGGATACCGGTCGGATTTTGGTTTCATTTTTTGCCAGCGCCGGAGCAGGCTGACGCACTTGCGAGGCCTGAATTGGCTGCTGCTAATATTGCCGGACACCGGGCTTTTTATGAAGCTTTTCAGCCGGATTTTGTGAAATTAATGAGTGATGGCTATTTTATTTATCCTAATCAAGGATTGGCGGAGATAAATTCCGCAGCTGACTTTGCCCGTATTCGTCCTCTGGGAAAAAATCATCCGTGGATTCAGCAACAGGTAGCGTTGGTGAAGCAGCTGCAGGAAATTTTCGGGCAGGACGTGCTGACCTTCTATAATGTGTTTTCGCCGGCACGAGTACTTGAGTGGTCACTGGCAAATTGGCGCCAAGGATGGCTGGGTGATTTGATCGCTCAGGACAAGGCAGCGGTCAAGGCCGGGCTGGAGGTGGTTGCTAGTGACTTGTCAGATTTGTCACGATTGGTCATTGAGCAGGGTGGTGCCAGCGGGATTTATTTCAGTGTTCAGAATATAGAGGACAAGAGGATTACGCAGACGGTATACGAGGAGATTATCGCTCCGGTTGAACGGCAAATTCTTGGGGCAGCAAACAAAGCGGGGGAAAACAATATTTTGCATATCTGCGGCTACGAGGGGCATCATAACGATCTTAGCTGGTACAAAGATTATGAGGCTAAGGCCTATAATTGGGCAGTAAAAGTCGAAAACATCCCGCTGGAAGAGGGCCGTAAAATATTCGGCGACAAAGCGGTGATTGGCGGCTTTGGCAACGCAGTGACGGATCTGCTCTATCGTGGGACACCCGCTGAGGTTACAGCTGAAACACTGGCAATTTTACAGGCGGCAGGGCAGCAGGGCGTGATTTTAGGAGCTGATTGTACGGTTCCGGCTGATATTGATCTCAAACATCTTGAATGGGTTCGTCAGGCGGGCCGCATTTAAAAGCGTATCTTACTCACGGTTAACAAAAAGCAAAGGAGCGAAGCACGATGAATTTTATAAAAGCAAGAAGAACGATGGGTATTATTTTTACTGCGGTGGCTGCCCTGAGCCTGCTTGGTTGCAGCGGGGAAAAATCAGCCGAACAGGTTGAGCCAGGCAAGGACAACGTCATTCGTGTGGCCCATACCCAGACCTATGTGCCGTATGATTTTGTCAATGATAAGGGGGAGTCTGACGGGTTTGAGGTTCAGGTGCTGAAGGAAGTAGCAAAACTGTTGCCGCAGTATAAATTTGAATTTGTGCCAACATCCGATGATGATTTGCTGATCGGCGTTGAATCAGGCAAGTACAACGTGGGGATAAAAGGGGCCTGGTATACCGAGCAGCGCAAAGATAAATTTATTTTCCCGAAAAGGCCGGTAGGGGCCAGCATTATCGGACTTGCTTTTCGCAAGGAAAATGCCGGAGCCATAAAGGATATGGAGTCCTTTGCAAAATTTAGCGGCAAACTGGTGCCGATTGCACCACAAAATGCCCAGTATGCGGTAATTGACAGTTTTAATAAGGCACATGAAGCCACTCCGGTCAGCCTTGTATCCTCGGAAGCATTCACTATTGCCGATGCTTACAGCTGGGTTCTTGAAGGACGGTATGATGCCTATCTGGATATTGAACTGAGCTATAAAAACAATGTTGAAAAGCCAGACGGAGCGTATCATAATCTAGCGGATAAGCTGACTTATATTCGTTATAAGGCAATTCCGACGTATCCTTTGTTCAATAAAAAAAATCAGCAGCTTGCCGATGATTATGATAAGGCCTATAAGCAGCTCGAAGAAAGCGGGAAAATTCTTGAGCTTGAACAAAAATATTTTGGGGAAGATGTCTTTCAATACGTAAAAGATTAATGTTGAGGAATGATTGCCATGAGACCATTTGCACCAGAATTTATTCTGGCGGTTATCCCGGATTTACTGCCTTATCTCAGCGTGACCCTGGCGGTAGCTTTGGGCAGCATTGTGGCCGGCTCGTTGTTTGGCTCGCTGCTGGCCTGGGCCAAATTAAGCGATTCTGCTTTGTTGCGCCGGTTGGCTGTAGCCTATACGTATGCGATCCGTTGCACGCCGCCGATTGTACTGCTGTTTATTGTTTTTTACGGGTTGCCCAAATTTTTCCTGGAAGTATTTAATGTCAATATCAACAGCTATGACAAGATTTTTTTTGTGGTAGTATCGTTTACACTGCTCTTTGCCGCTCCGGTTTCCGAGGTTATGCGCAGTGCGTACCTGAGTATTGATCATGGACAATATGAGGCTGCAGTGAGCAGTGGACTCAGCCCCTGGCAGGCATTTTATCACATTGTATTGCCGCAGGCTTTGGTTATAGGCCTGCCGAATTTTGGCAATTCTGTGCTCAGTTTATTAAAGGAGGGCTCGCTTGCCTATACAATCGGGCTTGTCGACCTGATCGGCAGAGGGCAGATGATCATTGCCCAGCACTACGGAGCGTATGCCATCGAGACATATCTGGCCCTGGCACTGTTTTATCTCTTGCTTACGCTCGCTGTTGAAAAAAGTTTTTGGCACCTGGAACGCCGATATTCCCGGCAGAAGCATAATGGAGAGGAGACCGGTTATGGATATTAATTATCACTTTTTGGTGCAGACCTTTTATCTTGTAATGGCAGCTGTGCCGACAACGTTGAACCTGACATTTACCTCACTGTTACTGTCTTTGCCGCTGGCCTTTTTTATGGCACTTGTCCGACTGCGCCGGGTCCGCTATGTCAGTGGATTTGTCAGCGTCTATATTACACTGCTGCGCGGAACCCCGATTGTGCTGCAGATTCTTCTGATCTACAGCGTGCTGCCCAGTTTGCTGCATGCTGTGGTGGATTCGTTTGGTTGGCAAGTCAATGTTTTTGACTGGAATCCGATTCTATATGCATATCTGGTGTTTACGCTCAATACCACGGCGCTTTTAGCGGAGGTGTTTCGTTCGGCCCTTGGCAGTATTGAACGTGGACAGCTTGAGGCAGCGCTTTGCGCTGGGTTGACAAAGGTGCAAGCGTATGTGCATATTCTAATTCCACAGGCCCTGGTGGCAGCTCTGCCTAATATCTGCAATGTTACAGTCAATCTGATCAAGGGAACCTCACTGGCTTTTTTGATGACGGTAAAGGATATGACAGCTGTGGCCAAGGTGGCGGCTTCCTATGGGTATAACTATATTGAAGCGTATCTTGACGTGTTTGCCGGATATATTATTATCTGCTCGATTGTGCAGTTGCTGTTTGTTTTGGCCGAGTCTCATGTCGGCAGGTATCGCCTGATCAAGTAAAAGGAGGTGGAGAAATATGTTGAAAATCACAAACATCCATAAAAAATATAAATCAACAGAGGTTTTGAAAGGAGTCGATATAAAGGTTGGCAAAGGTGATGTCGTGGTTATCCTTGGCCCCAGCGGTTCGGGAAAGACGACACTGCTGCGCTGCCTGAATTTCCTTGAACATGCAGACCAGGGTGAAATGGAATTTGATGCAGACCGGCTGCAACTGGCAACTGCCTCCGCTCGTGAAATTGCCAATGTTCGCAAAAAAACGGCCTTTGTGTTTCAAAATTACAATTTGTTTCAGAACAAAACGGTGCTGGAAAATGTTACAGCCGGGCTTATTCTTGGCCGTGGCATAAAAAGATTGGAGGCAGAAGCCATTGCCCGCAAGGCCTTGGCTAAGGTGGGCTTATCTGACCGGGAAACATATTATCCCCTACAATTGTCCGGCGGGCAGCAGCAGCGGGTCGGAATTGCCCGGGCGATTGCCGTTAATCCCGATGTTATCCTGTTTGATGAACCGACGTCGGCGCTTGATCCGGAACTTGTATCAGAGGTGCTGGAGATTATCAGGCAGCTTGCCCGTGAGGGGACGACAATGGTCATTGTAACGCACGAAATGACTTTTGCTGCGGATGTGGCGACACATGTGATCTTTATGGCCGAAGGAAATATCGTCGAACAGGGCCCCCCTAAAGATATATTCCTGCATCCACAGCAGGAGCGCACGCGTAAATTCCTGCGCCGCATTTTGCCGCAGGTGGAATACAATATTTAAAATCCGCCTAAAAAACCGCCATCCTTTGATGGCGGTTTTTTAGGCGGAGCAAGTGGGCGGCATAGATCGTTATAGGCTGTCGACGAGTTCTTTGATTTGTCTTTGTCCGACCTCGACAATCGAAAAAGTTCCATTGGCAAAGCACCAGGAGGCCATCAGCCCACGAATAAAGCTTTCAAGGTAGAGGAAGAGTTCGTCAGCTGTTTGCGGGGAGGAAAACACCTTGTTTTTACAGCCGGAGAGGATCAGTTCTTGCAGTGTCTTTGTAAAAGGTCGCTGCTCAAAATGGTGACTTTCTTTGCGAATGCAGCGGCTCAGGTTGATGACAAAGGCGCGGCAGGTTATCTCATGGCCGGCAAAGGCAGTGAAGCTAAGTTCTGTAACGAGAAAGGCTTTGATCTTTGCTTTTTCCGTCGCATCATAATTTGTCGTAAGCCAGTTTTGGTAGTGCTGCAGGACAAATTTTCCCATATCCGAATAATAGCTGTCATGAATGATGTCTTCTTTTCCGTGGTAATGGACGTAAAATGTGCCCTTGGCAACTCCGGCGGCCTGACAAATCTGACTGATGGTAACCTCATCATAGCTTTGTTGCTTGAACAGGGTAAGCGCTGTTTCAAACAGGCGGGTTTTGGTTAAAGCAGCCTGGTCTTTTTTTTTCATAAAATCTTCTCCTTGACATACGGGAAAGTTTCTTTATAATAATGACTATAGTCACTGACTACGGTCATTATTATAATAGTGTATTTTAAGGAGGATGGCAAGATGTTTATTTTAAATCTTACTTATTGCAAGCCAATTGCTGAGGTGGAAACATATTTGGCGGAACACGTCGCTTATCTTGACAAGTATTATCAGGCGGGGAAATTTATCTGTTCCGGCAGAAAAGAACCAAGGACAGGGGGAATCATTCTCTGCCGGGCCCATGACCGGCAGGAAGTGGAACAAATGATACGGGAAGATCCGTTTTCCCGGGAAATGGTTGCCAACTATGAAATTATTGAGTTTACGCCAAGTAAATATGAACCGGTCTTTGCTCCCGTTGTTGCCTGATAGTTTTCGCCAATAAAGAAGCTCCCGCGGCCGCGGGAGCTTCTTTATTGACTGTGCTATTGCAGGGATAGGTTTCTTTCAGCAAAGACTTTTTTAGCAACGGCTACAGCATTGAGTACCCGGGGAAAACCGGTGTAGGGAATGCACTGCAGAAAGATTTCAATGATTTTTTTTGGCGACAGGCCCACGTTCAGTGCGCCGTTGAGATGAACTACCAGTTGATTTTCACAGCCCCCCAAGGTCAAAAGACTTGCCAGGGTGACGCTTTCACGTTCCTGGAGATCAAGTTCGTTGCGGGTGTAGATATCTCCAAAGGCAAACTCGATGATGTATTTGCCAAGGTCAGGGGCGATATCCTGCAGGCCATGAATAACCTCCTGTCCGGCTTTGCCGTCGATTTCTCCTAATTTTTCAAGACCGGCGGTAAAGCGGTCGGTTTCGATTTGTCTGTTCATTGTGAGAACCTCCTTTATTTGCTATAATTGGATCATACAACTTAAAGTACACTTTATGTCAAGGGGGATTATGATGAAATATTCAATCGGTGAATTTTCGGTTAAAACCGCCCTGAGCGCTCCGACACTGCGCTATTATGAACAGGAAGGGTTGCTGTCTGTTGCCCGTGACAGCGGAGGACGGCGTGTTTATACCGAAGCGGATATCGCCTGGGTTGCGTTTATAAAACGACTGAAGGAGACAGGGATGCGTCTCAAGGAGATCAAACGCTACGCCAGTCTTCGCTATCAGGGAGATTCGACAATGGGGGAGCGATTGGAAATTTTGTCGGAGCACAGACGGCAGGTGGAAGGCGAAAAACTGCGCTGGGAGCAAAATTTATTGCGGCTGGAAGAAAAAATTTCGTATTATCGTGAACGGCTGGCAGCGAAGAACAAAGCCGCTCCCCATAAAAAAGAAACCGGCTGGTAAAACGAAAGGGGTGCGCAAGTGGAAAATGAAGTATATGATCAACTGCTGGCACTGGCGGAAATAAAATATCGCGCTTTTTCAGCTCGCCTGCTCCCGGAAGATACGATTTTGCTGGGGGTGCGGCTACCGAAGCTGCGCGAGCTTGCCAGGCACCTTGTCCGGGGAAACTGGCAGGAATATCTTAAACGGGCCCCAGACCGGTGTATGGAAGAGGTTATGCTGCAGGGGATGATAATTGGCGCGGCAAAATGCGATGTAGAGCAGCGGCTGACGCATATCAAGGCGTTTGTGCCGAAGATTTCTAACTGGTCTGTTTGTGACAGCTTTTGTGCGGGACTGAAATTTACCAGCAAAAACAAAGACCTTGTTTGGGATTTTTTACTGCCCTACCATAGTTCTGCGGCAGAATACGATGTCCGTTTTTCACTGGTCATGATGCTGCAGTATTATATTGATGACGTGTATATTGACCGAGTATTAAAAAGAATGGATGAATTTTGCTGTGAGGGTTATTATGCCAAAATGGCCGCAGCTTGGGCGCTGTCTGTTTGCTATATCAAGCAGCCGGAAATAACGCGAAACTATTTGCTCCAAAGCCGGCTTGATGATTACACTTACAATAAGGCTCTGCAGAAGATTCTTGAATCATACCGGGTATCTGGCGAATGCAAAAATGAAATCCGCACGCTCAAGCGCCAGACGAAAATTTCCCCGGGCGGGAGGAGGCAAATAGATGAAGCTTAATATGAATTGTATTTTATGCAATATACGGCAGGTACTGACGGTGACGGCTTTTACCAAAAGTTCACCACAAGAGCAGCAACAGGCAATGCGTGAAGTTTTAAGTTATCTGGCGACAACAGAATATAACCGCTCAAATCCAGAGGTGATTCGCGGTACCTGGGAAATTATCACCAAGCATTTGCAAGACCGCGATCCTTATCGGAAGATCAAGACTTTTTACAATAAAAAGTTGTTGGCGCTGCTGCCGGCCCTGCAGCAGCAGATTGCAGAGGCGCCGGAACCATTTTTTGCGGCACTAAAAATGGCAGTGGCGGCCAACCTAATCGATTTTGCGGCCAGTGCTGAAATTGATGATTCTTTACTGTTAAACCGCCTTAGGCAGGCGCGGACAGAGATCTTTGCTATTGATGACAGCCCGTCCCTTTATTCCCGTCTGGCGCAAGCCAGGTCTTTGTTGTATCTTGGAGATAATTGCGGTGAAATCGTCGTTGACCGGTTGTTTATAGAGCAGATAAAAAAAGAATTTCCCCAGCTGCAGGTCTATTTTGGCGTTCGTGGCGAGCCGATTGTCAATGACGTGACCTTGGCAGATGCGGCAATGATAAAGATGGAACAAGTGGCGACGGTTCTTTCCAATGGTGACGGCTCACTGGGTACTGTTCTGGAACGGACCAGTGAGCAGTTTAAGCAGGTGTTTCAAGACGCGGATGTTGTCATTGCCAAGGGGCAGGGCAATTATGAGAGCCTGAGTGAAACCAAGCATCGCAGCCTCTTTTTCTTATTTATGGCCAAGTGCGAGGTGGTGGCAACTGCCGCTGGTGTCAGCCGGCAGGCGATTCTCTGTCAGGAGCATCACGCGATTTGAGTTTGTTGATGTGGCGTAGTTGGCGGCAAAGAAAATATCGTGGCAGATCTTTGCGACAGGGAGAAAATCTGCTATAATAAGCTTTAGTAAATATAATAACGGGTATTTTTAGGCGGAGTCTGATCAAAGCGGGCTTCGTCTATTCTTTTTGCCGTCATTTGGCAAAAAGAATACCTCTGTTGGCAGTCAACTTACTGCCGTCAGGAATAACAGGGAGGATATTATGGAAAAGTCACTTTTAGCCGGATTTATTTTTATCGGGATGTATGTCTGCATTGTTTCAGAAAAGATACATAGAACAATTGTCGCGATGCTGGGAGCAATTTTTATGGTGCTGGCCGGGATTTTGACGCAGGAACAGGCGCTGCATCATATTGATTTTAATACGCTTGGGCTTTTGGTCGGCATGATGATTATTGTCGCCATCACCAGCCGAACCGGACTGTTTAACTATGTTGCGATCTGGGCCGCAAAAAAAGCCAAGGCAGAGCCGGTGCGTATTTTAGTGTATTTGTCACTGCTTACCGCACTGTTTTCGGCTTTTTTGGATAATGTCACCACGGTTTTGCTGATGGTGCCGGTTACATTTGGCATAACCAATAAGCTGCATCTCGATCCGACGCCGTATCTGTTACTGCAGATTATTGCCTCTAATATTGGTGGCACAGCAACGCTGATCGGTGATCCGCCGAATATCATGATCGGCAGTGCCGTAAAAGAACTGACCTTTGCTGCCTTTATTGAAAATTTAGCCGTGATTGTTATCATTAATCTGGTGGCAGTTTTGCTCGTACTGACGCTGTTTTACCGGAAAAAGCTTAAGACGCAGCCACAGCTGCAGGCACAGATCATGCAGCTGGATGAAGGCAAGGAGATTAAGGATCGCCGGTTGCTGGTAAAGTGCCTGGCTGTACTGGGGCTGACCATTCTTTGCTTTTTTCTCCACCAGTTGCTCGCAATGGAATCGTCGCTGGTAGCACTGAGCGGGGCCTTTATTCTGCTGCTGCTTGCCGGCCGCAAGCCCTCGGTGGTTGAGCAGGCACTGGATAAGGTGGAATGGACGACTATTTTTTTCTTTATCGGACTTTTTGTTGCGGTTGGAGGCCTGATCGAAACGGGGGTGATCCGCCAAATTGCTGAAACCGCAATTTCGGTTACCGGCGGTGATGTGGTGAAGACTTCCCTGCTCGTATTGTGGCTGAGCGCGCTGGTATCGGCATTTCTTGACAATATCCCATTTGTTGCGACCATGATTCCGCTGGTACAGGATCTGGGCAGTATGGGCATTGAAAATCTCAATCCCGTATGGTGGAGCCTGTCGCTTGGCGCCTGCCTGGGCGGGAATGGCACGATTGTCGGGGCTTCGGCCAATCTGATTGTTGCCGGTATGGCGGCAGAACGCGGTGTCCGCATTTCCTTTATGCGCTATTTTAGAGTGGGCTTTCCTGTGATGTTGTTGACGATACTTTTATCCAGCATCTATGTCTACTGCCGCTATCTGCTGTAAAAATGCAAAAAAATCCCGCCGGACTGCTTGTGCAGTCGGCGGGATTTTTTGCATGAGATATTTTTTATTCAGGTAAATAAATTATTTTATATCGTGCATGATTTCATCAAAGGATTTCATCACCCCGCCGGTGTTGGCGGAGGTGACAAGCGCTGAATAGCGCGCGAGCCAGCCGCTTTTGATTTTCGGTGTGAAGGATTGGAGTTTTTTACGGCGGGCTTCAAGGACAGCATCGTCTACCAGCAGGTTCAGGGCCCGGTTTGGCAGATCGATTTCAATTTCGTCGCCGTCTTCAATCAAGGCAATATCACCGCCGGCGGCAGCTTCCGGTGATACATGTCCGATAGAGATGCCGCGTGAGGCTCCGGAAAAACGGCCATCTGTAATCAAGGCGACCTCTTTGCCAAGACCGCGCCCGACAATGGAACTGGTTGGAGCCAGCATTTCCACCATGCCCGGACCGCCCTTTGGCCCTTCATAACGGATGATTACGACATGACCGGCACGGACAATCTGGTTGTCGATAGCTTCGACGGCAGCTTCCTGTGAATCGTAGCATAATGCCTTGCCGCGAAAGACTTTAATCGAAGGGTCGACGCCGCCAGCTTTTATGACAGCACCATCGCGGGCGATATTGCCATGCAAAATAGAGAGACCGCCGACGCTGCTATAAGCATTTTCTGGACGGTGAATAACATTTTCATCAAGGATCTGACAGGCCGCGACACTTTCTTTCAGGCTGGTTCCATCGACCGTTGGCCGCTTACCACTTACGGCGCCAAGGTCGATCAGTGTATGAATGATCGCCGGGATACCGCCCGCGCGATGCACATCTTCCAGGGTTGCGGCAGAGCTGGGGGATATTTTTGTCAGATAAGGAACCTTTTCTGCGGTTTGATTGATTCGATCGAGGTTATAGGTGATACCGGCTTCTGTAGCGATTGCCAGCGTATGCAGCACTGTATTGGTCGAACCGCCCATTGCCATATCGAGGGCAAAGCAGTCATCGATCGTTTCCTCTTTGATGATGTCGCGTGGACAGGTATTTGCTGCTACCAGCTGCAACAGTTTTGCCGCTGATTTTTTTATCAGTTCACGTCGCTCTTGACTGATGGCAAGGGTTGTGCCATTAAACGGCAAAGCCATGCCCATCATTTCGCTCAGACAGTTCATGGAATTGGCCGTAAACATGCCGGCACAGGAACCACAGCCCGGACAGGCATTTTCTTCATAGTCCTGCAGCGTTTTGGCACTCATCTTTCCTTCCTTGTAAGCCCCAACGGCTTCGAAAACCGAAGACAAGGTCAGCGCCTTGCCGTCAGAAGACCTGCCCGCCTGCATGGGACCTCCCGAGCAAAAAATGGAAGGGATATTAGTGCGAACAGAGGCCATCAGCATACCCGGGACAATTTTGTCACAGTTAGGGATGTAAAATACACCGTCAAAGCAATGGGCATTGATCATGCTCTCGGCAGAATCGGCAATTAATTCCCGGCTTGGCAGCGAATAGCGCATGCCGGGATGCCCCATAGCAATACCGTCGCAAATGCCAATGGTGTTGAAGATAAAAGGAACGCCGCCAGCGTCACGGATGGCCTGGGCAGCAACTTCGGCCAGCTCGTGCAGGTGAACATGCCCGGGAATGATGTCAACCTGGGATGTGCAGATGCCGATAAATGGTTTGTCCATATCTTCTTGGGAATGAAGTTTGCCGGTGGCATGGAGCAGGGAACGATGCGGCGCTTTGTCAACGCCTTTTTTTATTGTATCACTACGCATGAAAATCAGCCTCTCTTTTAAATATTTGACAGTAAACTGAAAGCTTCTGTTTTGTAAGAATAAAAAAACATCTCACCGGAGGATGAGATGCTGCCCCCGGCCAAAGGCGGGAAAGAACGAAGCCTAATGAAAGGCCTATAATCAGACGGCTTCAGCCGGCAGGTATGGATAAAAACAGAAGACTGCAGAAATCGTTGTCATAAGGAATTGTTTAATGGGACTGTTGATAAAAATCATAAAAGGTTTACATGTTTACAAACCTGTCATAAAAAGAAGTATAGCAAATGCAAAAGGATGCTGTCAAGCAGGTATTTCACAGTATAAGGTCAAATATAGCAATTATAAATAAAAAGTGTAATGGAACAATTGCCTGATCGAATGATATGTGGATTAAAGTTTTACTGGAAAAAACAATCATTCGATTTAGACTGGCTTTAGCCACAGCAGCAGGTATTGCTGGCGGGCGAAGGAGGAATATTTATGGTAAAAATGAGAAAAGGCATCTACCGGCACTACAAGGGAAAGGAATATCGGGTGCTATTTGTTGCCCGGCATAGTGAAAGCGGGGAAGAAATGGTTGTCTATCAGGCGCTGTATGGTGAACAGGGGTTATGGGTGCGCCCTTTGTCGATGTTCAGGGAACAGGTTTCGGTTGATGGGCAGCTTGTCCCTCGCTTTGCGTATCAGCCAGAGGCTTCAGTCAAGTGATGCGGAGCCGATAATAATATCGTTAAGTCTGAGTTTGGGAACATGATGGGTGCCGTCGCTTTCGCGCCAATAACGGATGCTTGCGTCAGCTGAAACTTCATCGAGGACGATTTTTTCCTTTGGTTTTCCAAGTGCGATCGCCAGCAGGATTTCCATTGTCGGATCGAGTCCGAGCGCATCACGCAATTTCTGCCGATGAATGCTGGCAATAATGCAGCCGCCAAGTCCTTTTTCGACGGCACCTAGCAAAATTGTCTGGGCGGCGATCCCGGCATCGTACGGTAGACCCATGGTGTGGTCTTCCTTCTCCAGCAGCAGGATATAGGCACTAGGTCGTTCCCCCTCCGCAGGCCCGGTCCATTCTTTTAAATATCCGGCCCAGCTAAGGCAGGGGAATATGACTTTATTCATTTTTCTGGAGGTGCAAAGGTAGTAACGCAGGGCCTGCTTGTTAGCAGCGCTTGGTGTCAGACGGGCCAGATCAATCAGGTCCCTAAGGTCACCCATATCAAGAGGTACATCTTCAAAAAAACGACGATAGCTGCGATTTTTATGTACAAGGTCCCGAATCATATATAACACTCCTTTAGCTGAATAAGGTTCTTTATGGTAAAATCTTCTTCGGACAAAATGATTTTCCTGCCACAGCATATTTTTTTATAAAAATTGAAAAAATAAAAGGATTTAAGGCGGGGAAAAAGAATTAAATCAAGTGTGAACTTTATAAAATAGGAGGATCTATATTACAATGAAAAAATTAATGCAGATGCTGTTGGTTGCTTGTCTGATGATTACCGGAGTACAGGTTGCTGCCGCAAGTTCCGACAAGACGACAATTGAAAAAGACTTTTCGTTAGCGACGATTCACCGCCTGGCGGTTGCTGATCCGCAGTATACACCACTGAAGGATGGGGCAAAGAAAGAAGAAATTACGGCGATGATCTACGCCGTCGGACAGGAAAAGGCAAAGATGCAGATTATCCCGGGCGAAGTGATTGCCGCTAATATTCTGCGTGATGCAAAAGTTGATATCAATACACTTGATAAAAAACAGGCAGATGCACTGTTTAAAGCCAATGTCGGAACGTATGCTGATGCTTATCTGGTGCCGACCGTTGTTCATAATGATCGGGTGGTGATCTTCTTCGATATTTATGCGGCCTCGACCAATAAGCTTGTCTACACCTATCAGGTTGTAGCGGATAGAACAGAGGGCGACAATCTGGTGACCTATGAACGACTGACACGCGATTTCTACAGATCTTATGGAAAAAGCCTGCAAAAACAGTTGAAAGACAGCGATAAAGCAGAATAAGCATACAGAAATAAAAAAACGTATTCAAAGAATAATCACAAGCATTCTTTGAATACGTTTTTTTGCCATTTAGCGGGTTTCTCGAGTAAAGTGCAGTGGTTCACTTTTGGCCTTTTCGGCGGTTGAAGGCGCGATCAGACCACTGTGGACCATGGTGTCGAGCACGATCGCCTGACGTTTTTTAGCCATGGCATAATCTGTGTACGGTGAGTACAGTGAGGGGGCATTTGGCAGCCCGGCCAGCAAAGAGGCTTCCGCCAGTGTCAGGTCCGCCGGTTTTTTGCCAAAGTAACCGCGGCAGGCATCGTTGATGCCATAAAAATCAGAGCCGAAATATATTGTGTTGAGATACAGTTCGAGGATATGTTCCTTTGAATAATGGGCTTCCATATCAACTGCCAGCAGGAGTTCTTCGGCCTTGCGCCCAAAGGACTGGTCTTGTGACAGGAACATATTTTTTACGAGCTGCTGGGTTATGGTGCTGGCACCTTCTTCAATGCGTCCATACTGGAGGTTGACCAAAGAAGCACGCAGGATGCCTTCGATATCAAAGCCCCAGTGCGAATAAAAACGGTTGTCCTCAACTGAAATGATGGCCTGCTGCATTGGGAGTGCAATATAGTCAATCGTAACATAATTTCTGTCGCTGATGGCCCGGTTCACAGCTTTTTGCAAAAATAGCAAGCGGGAGAGGCGGTCGAGCGTAGAAACCGGACGGGAACCAGTCATTGTAGCAGGTTCGACATTATTGGCAATCGCCGGCAGCTGTTTTTCCACGCGGGTCCCGATAGTGCTGGTATCGAGCAGCGTGTGTCCGCCGGAGATCAAAAAGCAGATCACAAAGACAATGCACAAAAGAAAGAGAAACCGTAAAATTTTCATAAAATCCCCCTGAAGAATAGATACTTTCATTATAACATTGGAACACCTGTTTTCAAAGAGAAAGATAAAATTTAACGGGGATTTGTCAATGAACTGAAACGGCGTTCTTAATAAAATTTTAAATTTATGTGCATATTTATAAATTTACTGTTGAAATTTTATACAATGATGATGTATAATTATAAACATGATGACGGCCGGAGTGCCGGAGGAGGAATAAGCTATGAAGGTAAGTGTTATTGGGGCCACCGGGTATGCAGGGGCTGAATTACTGCGGTTGTTAAACAATCATCCCGAGGCAGATGTTGTATATATGACGTCAGAGAGTCACGCCGGCAAGCCGGTGGCGGAGGTCTATCCTCATCTGCGAGGGCTATACAAGCAGACGCTGGTCAGCTTGGAGCAGATCGATGAGATTGCGGCTGCCAGTGACGTTATCTTCATCGGGCTGCCACATGGACATGCGATGGCAGTCGGCAAGAAACTCGCCGGTAAAGCGGTGAAGATTATTGATCTCGGCGCAGATTATCGCTTTGCTGATACCGATATTTATGAGCAGTGGTACCAGGTGAAACACGTGCATAAAGATGCTAAGCGCGTCTATGGACTGGCGGAACTGAACCGAGCGGCAATTAAACAGGCAGGGATCATTGGCAATGCTGGCTGCTATACGACCGCTAGTATTTTGGCGCTGGCTCCGCTGGCAAAAAATAAGCTGATTGATCCGTCGTCCATTGTGATTGATGCTAAATCCGGGGTGTCAGGAGCAGGTCGATCGGCCAAGCTTGGGAATCATTTTCCGGAAATGTATGATAATTTTAAGGCTTATAATGTCGGTGGACACCGGCATACCCCGGAAATTGAGCAGGCCTTGACTAAACTGGCCGGCGAAGAGGTCATCTTGAGCTTTACGCCGCATCTGGTGCCAATGTCGCGGGGGATTCTCAGTACCTGCTATGCAAAACTACAGCCGGGAGTTACCGCGGCTCAGGTTGATCAGGCTTATGAGCAGATGTACGGCAAGGAATTCTTTATCCGTCTGCTTGGCCGTGGCGGCTATCCGGCGACCAAGGAAGTTCGGGGCTCGAATTTTTGTGATCTTGGCTGGCATATCGATCAGCGGGTAGGACGGGTCATAGCACTGGCAGCGATTGATAATTTAGTAAAGGGTGCTGCCGGCCAGGCTGTGCAGAATTTTAATATCTGTTGCGGCTTTGAGGAAACAATGGGGCTGCTGAATGTGCCGGTTTATCCATAAAACAAAACAAACGGCCTATAAAAATAGAAGAAATATAAATGGAGGAATTTCTATGTTAAAAGATAATAAATATGGTGTTACCTTTGCCCAGGGATTCAAAGCAGCCGGGATTAAAGCCGGCATTAAAAAGAGCGGCAACCGGGATCTAGCTGTAATCTATAGTGAACAACCGGCGGCGGTTGCCGGAACTTTTACCCAAAATGCAGTGGCCGCAGCCCCGGTATATGTATCGAAGGCAGTTGTGGCTGGCGGCACGGCGCAGGCAATTGTGGCCAATGCTGGCTGTGCCAACGCTTGCACTGGTGATCAGGGCATGCAGGATGCAAAAAAAATGGCGCAGCTGACAGGCTCGGCACTTGGCATTGATGCCAGCACCGTGATCGTCGCTTCCACCGGGGTAATCGGGGTGAATTTGCCGATGGATAAGCTGGAAACTGGAATTGAGCAGGCAGCAGCCCAGCTCAGTGTCGATGGCAGCGCCGATGCCGGTAGTGCCATTATTACGACGGATACGTATTCAAAAACTTGCGCGGTTGAATTTGAACTCGGCGGGAAAAAGGTTCGGATGGGAGCGGTGGCTAAGGGGTCGGGCATGATCCAGCCTAATATGGCGACGATGCTCGCTTTTATTACGACTGACGTGGCAATTGCCCAGCCGCTGCTGCAAAAGGCCTTGTCTGATATTGTCGAGGTATCTTTTAATATGATTTCAATCGATGGTGATATGAGTACGAATGATATGGCAATTGTCATGGCCAACGGAGCCGCTGGCAATAAGGAAATTACAAGCGCGGATGAAAGCGATTATAAGATCTTTTATCAAAACCTCAAGGAAATCTGTCAGTTGCTGTCCCAGGAAATCGCCGCTGACGGTGAAGGGGCAACGAAATTTCTGACGATCAATGTTAAGGGAGCGTCTTCCTCGGCAGATGCGAAGGCGGTGGCAATGAGCATTGCCAAATCCCCGCTGGTCAAAACCGCTTTCTTTGGCGAAGATCCGAACTGGGGCCGGGTCATCTGTGCGATCGGCTATGCCGGGGTTACAATGGTACCGGAAAAAACGACGGTTGCCTTTGGCGGGGTTCCGGTATTTGCCGCTGGCATGGGGGCGAAGGCCTCCCCTGAGGCATTGCGGGCGGTCATGGAAGAACATGATATCGTCATTGATGTTGAAATGGGCCTGGGTGATGGGGAGGCCACGGTCTGGTCTTGCGATCTCTCCTATGAATACGTGAAAATCAATGGAGAATATCACACCTGAGGGGAGCATATAGAATGGAGTTTTTACCAAAGGATAAAGCGGCGGTTCTCATCGAAGCCTTGCCCTATATACAGGAGTTTTATGGCAAAACCATTGTTGTCAAATACGGCGGCAATGCAATGGTCAGTGAAGATCTGAAGGAGAAGGTCATTCAGGACATCACCTTGATGAAATATGTTGGCATGCGCCCCGTCATTGTTCACGGCGGCGGACCGGATATTACGGATTTCCTAAAGAAGATCGGCAAGCAGTCCGAGTTTGTAAGCGGACTGCGGGTGACGGATGAGGAAACAGTCCAGATTGCGGAAATGGTGCTCGTCGGGAAGATCAATACGGAAATTGTCAGTTTGCTCAATCATCGCGGCGTACGCGCTGTCGGGCTCAGCGGGAAGGATGCGGAACTAATTCTTGCCCATAAAAAACTGGCAACCTTACATGAAAATGGCACTTCACGTGAGGTCGATATCGGCTATGTCGGTGAGGTTGAAAAGATCAATGCCGATATTCTCAATGATTTGCTCGATCAGGATTATATACCGGTTATTGCACCGATTGGCGTTGGTGTTGGCCGGGAAAGCTATAATATCAATGCCGATTATGTAGCGGCGGAAGTGGCTGGGGCTTTACAGGCTGAAAAGCTAATTTTACTGACCGATATCGAAGGGATTTATCGCGATTATAAGGATAAAAGCACGTTCATCTCAACGCTCAAACAGGCAGAGGCCAAAGAAATGATCCGTCAGGGTGCAATCGCTGGCGGCATGATCCCTAAGGTGGAGGCCTGCCTGCGGGCGCTTGAAGCCGGTGCTGGCAAGACCCATATTATTGACGGGCGCCTGGATCACTCGCTGATCCTGGAGGTGTTTACCTCCCAAGGGATTGGTTCCGAGGTTGTAAAATAGGAGGAAAAAATATGACGGACGAACAGATTTATCAGCAGGATAAAAAGGATTACCTCCCTGTGTTTGCACGGTATCAGATTGTACTTGATCATGGTGACGGGGCATATGTATACGATACCAAGGGAAATAAATATATCGATTATCTTGGCGGGATTGCCGTAAATGTTCTCGGACATAATCATCCGGCGCTGGTCAAAGCGATTGCCGAACAGGCGGGACGGATGATTCATTGTTCCAATCTCTATTATACAGAGGTGCAGGCAGAGGCAGCAGCCCGGCTTAAACAGCTCAGCGGCCTTGGTAAAGTGTTTTTTGGCAACTCCGGGGCGGAAGCCAACGAAGGGGCTATAAAGATTGCCCGTAAATATGCACATCAGAGCGATCCTGAAAAATCGCAAATCATAACGGCCTGGCACAGCTTTCACGGGCGCACGCTCGCAACGCTGACGGCAACTGGCCAGCCAAAATATCAGGAGGGGTTTGGCCCGCTGCCGGGCGGTTTTGATTATGTCGATTTCAATGACATTGATGCCTTGGAAAAGATGATGAGCGAAAAGACCTGTGCGGTAATGCTTGAGCCGATTCAAGGCGAAGGCGGGGTCAATATGCCGCAACCGGGATATCTGGCAAAAGTTCGTGAACTCTGTGATAAGCACAAGGCCTTGTTGATTTTTGACGAGATTCAGACGGGAATGGGGCGGACGGGAACAATGTTTGCCTATGAACAGTTTGGTGTCATTCCGGATATTGTGACGCTGGCCAAAGGGCTTGCCGGCGGAGTTCCCATCGGTGCCTTTGTTGTCCGTGATGAAGTCGCTGCGGCCTTTCATGCTGGCGATCATGGCTCAACATTTGGCGGCAATCCGCTGGCCTGTGCTGCAGCGAATGCGGTGCTGACGACAATTGACCGTGATCAGCTGCTGGACAACTGCCGGGAGGTTGGAGCATATTTAAAGGAAAAACTGGAAGGCTTTCAGCAAAAATATCCGTCCTTAATCACGGGGGTTCGGGGGATGGGTTTGATTCTTGGCATGGAACTTACAAAGCCGGGCCGGGAAATTGTCGATGAATGCCTCAACCACGGGGCTATTATCAACTGCACGGCTGGGAATGTACTGCGGTTTGTGCCACCACTGCTTATAACGAAACAGCAAGTGGATGAGCTTACCGTGGTACTGGATAAAGTTTTGGGAATATATGCCTAAAATAATATATTTTATAGTATAATATAGGGCGAGCACGGCAGTGTTAGCCGAAAGCAAAATCTGGGGGTTTTACAATGTTAAAGGGCAAAGATTTGTTATCAATCCATGATCTCACCACACAAGAGGTATATGAGATCCTTGCTCTTGCCAAAGAGCTGAAGATGAAGCAGAAAGCGGGAATAGAGCATCATCTGCTCAAGGGCAAGACGCTGGGAATGATCTTTCAAAAGTCATCAACCAGAACAAGGGTTTCTTTTGAAACCGGCATGTACCAGCTTGGTGGCACGGCCTTGTTTCTATCTGACCGCGACCTGCAGATCGGGCGCGGCGAACCGATTAGAGACACCGCGCGGGTGATGTCGCGCTATCTTGACGGGATCATGATCCGTACCTTTGCGCATAAGGATGTTGAGGAATTTGCCGCGTATGCCGATGTACCGGTCATCAATGCCTTGACGGATTTGCTCCATCCCTGTCAGGTGCTGACGGATCTTTTTACGGCCCAGGAACATAAAGGCTGCAATCTTAAGGGATTGAAGCTGGCATATATCGGTGATGGCAATAATATGACAAATTCCTTAATGTATGGCTGTGCCAAGGTTGGCATGCACTTTGTTGCGGCGACGCCGGCCGGTTATGAGCCGGATGCAGCGGTTACCCAAGCAGCCAAAGCCGATGCCAAACTGACGGGTGGCTCGATAACGCTTGTTCATGATGTTTATGAAGCAGCCAAGGATGCGGATATTCTTTACACGGATGTCTGGGCCAGCATGGGCCAGGAAGCTGAGCATGAAGAGCGAGTGCAGATCTTTAAAGGGTACCAGATCAACAAGGAACTACTGGCAGTGGCAGATAAACGGGCCATTGTCATGCATTGCCTGCCGGCGCATCGCGGGGAAGAAATCACGGCGGATGTTCTGGAGGCAAATGCGGCTGTTATTTTTGATGAAGCAGAAAATCGCCTGCATGTGCAAAAGGCGATTATGGCCCTGACGATGGGTGAATATTGATTTTATAAATTGAGGAGATGTTTTATTATGGCTAGTATTAAAAAAGTTGTTCTTGCATATTCCGGAGGGCTTGATACCTCGGTTATTATTCCCTGGCTTAAAGAAAATTATGATGGCTGTGAAGTCATTGCTGTTTGTGCTGATATTGGCCAGGGCGATGAGCTTACTGTAGTTCACGATAAAGCACTGGCCTCCGGTGCCTCCAAAGTATTTATTGAAGATCTGACAAAACCATTTTTAGAAGAGTATGTATGGCCGACCCTTAAAGCCGGTGCAGTTTATGAAGGAAAATATTTGCTCGGGACATCCTTTGCCCGCCCGATCATCGCCAAGGCATTGGTTGAAATTGCTAAACGTGAAGGAGCCGATGCGATTGCCCACGGGGCAACGGGTAAGGGCAACGATCAGGTCCGCTTTGAACTGACAGTAAAAGCACTGGCACCGAATATCCAGATCATTGCTCCGTGGCGTGAATGGGAGATTCGTTCCCGGGAAGATGCCCTGGCCTATGCGGCCAAACACAATATCCCGGTAGCTGCCAGCAATAAAACCTACAGCATGGACCGCAACATCTGGCATTTGAGCCATGAAGGATCTGATCTTGAGGATCCATGGAATGCACCGAAAAATGAAATGCTGCTCGTGACTAAGGCGCCGGAAGATGCGCCGGATAAAGCCCAGTACGTAACGATTGACTTTGAAAAGGGTCTGCCGGTTGCGGTCGATGGAGAAAAACTCGGCGCTGTTGAATTGCTGACAAAACTCAACGCCATCGGTGCTGCCAATGGCGTTGGCATTACAGATATCACGGAAAACCGACTGGTGGGCATGAAGTCGCGCGGTGTTTATGAAAATCCGGGCGGAGCCATTCTTTACTATGCGCACCGCGAGCTTGAGTACCTTTGCCTTGACCGCCAGACCATGCACTACAAGGAAGGGGTTGCCCTTCGCTACGGGGAACTCGTGTATGACGGCATGTGGTTTACACAGCTCAGAGAGGCGCTGGCAGCCTTTGTTGACAGTACACAGCAGACGGTTACCGGTACGGTGCGCCTCAAGCTTTATAAAGGCAATATCATGGCAGCCGGAGCAAAATCTCCGTATTCCCTCTACAGCCAGGAATTTGTTACCTTTGAACGCGATGAGGTCTATAATCAGGCGGATGCTACCGGCTTTATCAATCTTTTTGGCCTGCCGCTTAAGGTCAGAGCGTTGATGAAAGAAAAAGCAGGGCTTGAAAATGAGTAAGAAACTGTGGGGCGGCAGATTTTCGAAATCGACCGATGAAATGATCAATGAGTTTCAGGCATCCATCAGTTTTGACAAGCGGATGTATCATGAAGACATTGCCGGCAGCATCGCCCATGCGACGATGCTCGCCAAATGCGGCATCATTGCTGAAGCGGACAGAGATGCCATCGTTGGCGGACTTAAGGAGATCCTGGCCTCCATTGAAAGTGGAGAATTTTCGTTTGATATTGCGCTCGAAGACATTCATATGAATATAGAAAAGCGTCTGACCGATGCCATCGGAGAAGCTGGCGGCCGTCTGCATACGGCTCGCAGCCGCAATGACCAGGTGGCTCTGGACACGCATATGTATGTGCGGCGTGAAATTGTCAATATCGAGCAGCTGGTGATCGATATGCAGCAGGCCTTAGTGGAAACAGCGGAAAAATACAGTGATGTTATCATGCCTGGGTATACGCATCTGCAGCGGGCCCAGCCAATCTTGTTTTCGCATCATATGATGGCCTATTTTTCGATGCTGGGACGCGATTTTGACCGACTGAAGGGCTGCTATGAGCGGGCGGATATCATGCCGCTCGGAGCGGGCGCACTGGCAGGGACGACTTTCCCGATTGATCGGGAGTATGTGGCGGCTCAGCTGAATTTTGAGGCGGTTTACACGAACAGTCTCGATGCGGTTAGTGATCGTGATTATATTCTTGAGTTTTTGGCGGCGGCCTCTATCTTGATGATGCATCTGAGCCGCCTCAGCGAAGAAATTATTCTCTGGTGTTCCCGGGAGTTTTCCTTTATTGAATTGGATGATGCTCACTGTACCGGTTCGAGCATGATGCCGCAGAAGAAGAACCCGGATGTATCGGAGCTTGTTCGCGGTAAAACCGGTCGTGTTATCGGTCATCTGATGGCCATGCTGACAACGGCCAAAGGACTGCCTCTGGCATATAACAAGGATTTGCAGGAAGATAAGGAAGGCCTGTTTGATACCATTGATACCGTGAAGTTCAGTCTGGCTGTTTATGCCCAGATGATGCGCGGGATGAAAGTCAACAAGGACAATATGTGCAAGGCTGTCAGTGAGGATTTTTCCAATGCGACAGATTTGGCCGATTACCTTGTCAAAAAGGGACTGCCCTTCCGGCAGGCACACGAAGTCGCAGGCAAAGCCGTTCATTTTTGCATTGAGCAGAAAAAGTGGCTGCAGGATCTGACTACAGCTGAATTCAAGGCGCTTTCCCCGCTCTTTGAAGAAGATATCCGGGAGGCGATTCAGCCGGAAACCTGCGTGAAAAACCGCAATTCTCTGGGTGGAACTTCCTATCATCAGGTGGATACCCAGATCGCCTTGGCTAAAGATCTTTTATCAGTACAGAAAAAACTGACCGAGCAGGTCAGGCAGAAACAAATATATATGGATTGATTAATTGCAGCCTTGCTGCATGTACTGGATTTTACCGGCTGCATGCAGCCGGGCTGTTTGTTTTTTTAATTAAAGTGACAGCCTGAAAATAAATGACCTCTGCAAAAATATAATATTGTAAAGGAGAAAAATAAAATTCAGAAAATGTACAGTTATTCCTTGACGGTTGCATAAACAGGGCATATAATGTATACATTATATTTCGGTAGGAGAAGTATAGAAACTTTTTAATAGTATAAGGGGATGTATTTGATGGCTGAAATCAGATTTGTAAAGGCAGATACGCTGAAGGAAAAACCAGATGTAGCAAAAATTGCTTTTGGTACGCATTTTACAGATTATATGTTTGAAATGGATTACAATCCAGCGGCAGGCTGGCACGATCCGCGGATTGTACCGTATCGCGATATCACTGTGAGCCCGGCGAATACGACGCTGCATTACGGACAGGCAATTTTTGAAGGCATGAAGGCTTTCCGTCAAGGGGAAAAGGTTGTTATATTCCGGACGCTGGATCATTTAAATCGTTTAAACAATTCGGCCCGGCTGCTGGATATCCCGGAAGTTGATGTGGCCACAGTCCATCAGGGGCTGCGGCAGCTGATCGCTACGGAAAAAGCCTGGGTGCCGACGGCAAAAGGACAGAGCCTTTACATTCGCCCGTTTATTTTTGCTACGGATCCATATCTTGGGGTCAATGTCAGCTCCACCTATAAGTTGCTGATTATCCTCTCTCCGGTTGCTGCCTACTATGCCAATGGGTTTGCCCCGGTCAAAATCATGGTCGAGGACAAATATGTTCGTGCCGTCCGCGGGGGCCTTGGTGAAGCGAAGACACCAGCAAATTATGCCGCCAGTCTTCATGCCGGCCTGGTAGCACATCAAAAGGGCTATGACCAGACACTCTGGCTCGACGGGGTAGAACGCAAGTACATTGAAGAAGTAGGTTCGATGAACATTTTATTTAAGATTAAAGGCGAGATCGTAACCCCGGAACTCGATGGCAGCATTCTCAGCGGCATCACCCGCCGGACTGTGCTGGCGGTGGCTCGCCAGTGGGGACTGCCGGCTATTGAACGCCGAATCTCGATCGATGAGATAAAAACGGCACATGAAAGCGGGGAGCTGGAGGAAGTCTTTGGCTCAGGAACGGCAGCGGTTATTTCACCCGTAGGCGTTCTTGGCTATAAAGGGGAAGACATGGTGATCGGCAATGGAAAGATAGGAGAATTCTCCCAAAAAATGTTTGACCACATCACGGGCCTGCAATGCGGGGAAGTAGAGGATACACAGGGATTTATTGAGGTTGTGGCGCAAATATAACAAAATAAGGGTTTGGAACAATGGCCTGAGGGACGGAATGCAATCTGTTTCTTTAGGCCATTTTTGTATGATTTTTTTTTCGGGAACAGGATTTTGTCGGTAAAAAAGAGAATATGGATAAAAGAGGATTTTTTAATAATAAATTGAGGGGTTTTATTATGCCGATACAGGTTAAAGGATTATTATCAACCATAAGCTTCCTTGATTTAGTCGATATTCTGATCGTGGCAATTATTTTATATAAATTATATGAAATGCTCCAGGATACGCGGGCTATTACGCTTGTCAAAGGATTAATTGTTCTGTTAGGGCTTACGATGGTCAGCAATTGGCTAGGTCTGCATGTAATTTTCTGGCTGCTGCAAAAAACAGTGACGCTGCTCTTTGTTGCTTTGCCGATCGTGTTCCAACCGGAGCTGAGGCGAACGCTTGAGCATCTTGGACAGGGGCGTTTTTTTGCCCGATCGATTTTCCTGAATGACGAGGAGGCGCGGTCGCTTGTCAATGAACTTGACAAGGCCGTAAAAATACTGTCGCGCAACAAGATTGGAGCTCTGCTCGTCTTAGAACGCGAAATAGGACTCAATGATATATGTGCTACTGGGATCCAGATCGATGGGTTGGTAACTTCGGAATTTTTAATGAATGTATTTATTCCTAATACGCCGCTGCATGACGGGGCGGCTGTTATAAGGGGCAAACGCATGGTAGCCGCCGGCTGTCTGTTGCCACTGACGGATGACCGCTCCCTGAGTACGGAGCTTGGGACACGCCATCGGGCGGCGATCGGCTTATCGGAGCAAAGCGATGCGATTATCGTTGTTGTCAGTGAAGAAACAGGCACGATTTCAATTGCGCAGGATGGCAAGATATACCGCCATCTTGATTCGGAAAAGCTAAAACAGAAACTACAGCCTTTATTCGCACCGGAGAAAATGAACATTAAGGATGTTGTGGCGAATTGGAGGCAGGGCAAATGATGAATATTATCCAGAGAAATCTGCCGGCTAAGATCATCGCGCTGGTAGCTGCCGTTGCCTTATGGTTTTTTGTCATGACGGAGCAAAATCCGATGATTGAAAGCAGTTATACGGTCCCGCTTACGGTTGTCAATGCGCCAGCCGGATATAAAATCACCAAGGATGTCGATGAAATCAAAATTAAGGTCCGCGGCCAGCGATCCTTGTTTGCAACGGCTTTGGCGACTGATTTTAAGGTATATGTTGATTTACAAGGAATCGAAGAGGGAAAACAGCAGGTTAAGGTACAGTCGGTGCTGCCACAGGGGTTTGAATTTATTGAAACATCCCCGGAGAGCGTGACGTTTGTTGTCGATAAGATTATACAGAAGCAGATGAAGACGGAAATTCTTGTTGCCGGAAGCCCGGCTGCCGGGATGACGGTTGATAAAATCACGCCGTCAGTGCAAACTGTCATGATTGAAGGCCCGCGCGAGGCGGTCAATGCAGTCGCCCGGGTTGTGGGGACAATTGCTTTTTCTGCCAATGATGCGGACTTTAAAGTATCCGTCCCCCTTCAGGCGGTCAATGAAGAGGGCAAGGAAGTGGGCGATGTCCATGTATTGCCGCAGGTTGTAGATACAAATGTAAGTTTGATTCATGGACAGGTCAAGAAGATGGTTGCAGTCAAAGCGGCTGTCGGTTCGGATTTACCCGCTGGCTATATCCTCAATGGTGTAAAAACGGATCCGGCGAAGATCGAAGTTTCCGGCGAAGAAAAGTTGCTTGACTCGGTGAACTCAGTAGAAACAGAGTTGATTTCATTGGCCGATGTAAATGGACCGGTAAAGCGAGAGGTGAAAATCAAGCTGCAGCCGGGAATTGCCGTGACAAATAAGAGCATAAATGTTACTATTGATGTTGCAGAAAAAAAGTAAGGATATAAGGAGGGTACAGTTTGCTACGTATTACGAATTTTAATGTACCTTTTGATGATACAGCGTCATTGACGGAACTTGCGGCCAAACGATTGAAGTTACCACCTCAAGCGGTGCTTGAGGTGGTAATTGTTCGTAAGGCGGTTGATGCAAGGCGCTATAAAAATGCCCCGATTCAGTTTGTTTATGTGCTCGATGTCAAAGTCACCGGCAGTGAAGACAAGATTCTGGCAAAATTACATCGGGATAAGCAGGTGGCACGGGTCGAAAGTGCTATCCTGCAGCCGGTGAATTCAGGCACAAAAGTGCTGCCGGAACGGCCGGTAGTCGTCGGCTTTGGTCCGGCGGGGATGTTTGCGGCTCTGACCCTGGCGCAAAACGGTTATAAACCGCTGGTTCTCGAGCGTGGGCGTGATGTTGACCGCCGGCAGGCGGACATTGCAAAATTTTGGGCGGGCGGGCAGCTGGACCCTGAGTCCAATGTCCAGTTTGGTGAAGGCGGAGCGGGGACGTTTTCTGATGGCAAGCTGACGACCCGCATCAGTGATGGTAACATGCAGCAGGTGCTGGACGCCTTCATTGCGGCCGGGGCGCCGCCAGAAATAAAATACCTGCACAAACCACATATCGGTACGGATATTCTGCGGACGGTGGTCAAAAATATCCGCCGGGAAATCATTCGACTTGGCGGGGAGGTGCGGTTTGAGGCCAAAGTAGAGGATATCATCATTGATAATGATCGCTTGGCGGCGGTAACCCTTGCCGGCGGAGAAAAAATATCCTGCTGCGCCTTGCTGCTGGGAATCGGGCACAGTGCGCGGGATACGTATGCCATGCTTCGACAGCGTCAGGTGGCAATGGAGGCAAAACCCTTTGCGATCGGGGTGCGGATTGAACATCCTCAGGAAATCATAGACCGGGCACAGTACGGCGCGGATGCCGGAGATTCGCGGCTGCCGGCAGCTGATTATGCCCTGACTTTTCAGGATCGTGAAAGCGGTCGCGGGGCCTATTCTTTTTGTATGTGCCCGGGCGGCCTGGTGGTTGCCGCCGCATCGGAAACTGGCGGGGTGGTCACAAATGGCATGAGCAATTATCAGCGCAATTCCGGTATTGCCAACAGTGCCTTGCTGGTCACGGTTGGCCCGGAGGACTTTGGCGGCGATGTTCTTGCCGGAATAGAATTCCAGCGTGAATGGGAGCAAAAGGCTTTTCGCTGTGCGGGCGGCGACTATCGCGCTCCGGTTCAGAGTGTTGGTGATTTTCTTGCCGGATCGGCAGGATCGACCGATTTTTTGACCAGGCCGACGTATGCGCCAGGCGTCAAAGCGGTTGACCTCAGACAATGCTTGCCGGACTTTGTATCAGGCACGCTAGTTCGGGCATTGCCGCATTTTGACAGAAAAATCAAGGGCTTTGCCGATCCCGGCGCCTTGATGACGGGCGTGGAGATGCGTTCCTCGGCTCCCTGCCGGATTCGTCGCGGACGGGAAAGCTATGTGTCAGAAAATACCGAGGGACTTTATCCGATCGGTGAGGGCGCAGGCTATGCTGGCGGCATCATGAGTGCGGCCGTCGACGGCATGAATGCGGCCCTGGCTGTTATCAGACAATATAAACTGTAAGTTCAATATAATAGATACTACATGTAAGTAAGGAGAGAATAATCTATGGCTAGACTTTTTGGAACAGATGGGGTACGCGGTGAAGCCAACCTCGAATTAACTCCGGAGCTGGCGTACCGCCTTGGACGGGCCGCTACTTTGTTTTTTGGTGAGGATACGCAGCAACCGGTAATTTTAATCGGGCGCGATACGCGCATCTCGGGGCAGATGTTTGAAGCGGCTTTGGCTGCAGGCATCTGTTCAGCCGGCGGTAAGGCTGTCGCTACCGGTGTGATCCCGACCCCGGCGATTGCCTATCTTGCCAAGAAAATGCAGGCACAGGCAGGGATTGTGATTTCAGCCTCCCATAATCCGTTTTATGACAATGGCATCAAGTTTTTTGGTGGCGACGGCTACAAACTGCCGGATGAAGTTGAGGATCAGCTGGAGGCGCTTGTTCATTCGATCGCCAAGGATGATCAGCTTTACCGGGCGAGTGGTGCCGAGGTCGGAACGGTGGAATATCGTCATGATCTTGTCAAGGAATACATAGATTTTGTCACGGCGACGACCAACGAACGTTTCGAAGGGATGAAGGTCGTTCTTGACTGCGCCAATGGAGCCGCTTATGAAGCAATGCCGACAATACTGCGCCGTCTGGGAGCGGAAGTCGTTGTGTTGCATAATAAGCCAAATGGCAAAAATATCAATGATCATTGCGGTTCGACGCATCTGGATGTAATTCAGCAGGCTGTGGTCGAACATCATGCGGATCTTGGAATTGCCCATGATGGCGATGCCGACCGCTGTCTCTGTGTTGATGAAAAGGGCGATATCATTGATGGGGACCGCATTCTCGTCATGTGCGCGGTTGAAATGATGAAAAGCGGCACGCTTAAGGGCAATACTGTCGTATCAACGGTTATGGCCAATATAGGCTTTCATCAGGCAATCAAAGAAGCCGGCGGCCGGGTTGAAGTCACTGCGGTCGGGGACCGGTATGTCCTGGAGAATATGCTGGCCAATGGCTATACCCTTGGCGGTGAGCAGTCCGGACATGTGATCTTCAGTGAGTTCAGTACAACGGGCGATGGGCTTATCACTGGATTGCAGGTATTAAGCTCGGTAAAACGCAGCGGTAAGAAGGCCTCAGCCTTGTCCGGTCTGATGAAGAGTTATCCGCAGCTGCTTGTGAATATGCGTGTAGCCACGAAGGATGGCTGGGAAGAAAATGAAGCCATTGCCCAGTCGATTGCCGAAGGCAATCAGGAGCTTGGTGACAGCGGCCGCATTCTGGTAAGGGCTTCCGGCACAGAACCGCTCATCCGTGTGATGGCGGAAGGCCCCGATCAGCAGCAGCTCGACGTGATCTGCCACCGGATTGCGGCAGTAGTAAAAAAAGAACAGGGCTGATGCTTGACTATTGTCCCCGGATATATTAGAATATGCAACAGGCAAAGGAGCACATTTGTGCTCCTTTGTATTAGTGAATAAGCAAGATAAATTCATCCTGTGTTTGTTTTGTTTTTGCAGGAGGTGGAATCGTTTTTTACTGAAAGGGTAGCAATACTTTAGCGCTAGCTCTTGCCATGGGCAAGAGGACGAGGAAGAGGTTGTCGAATCATCAGCGGATGCCTCTCGGCCGGATCGGGTCGATACATACTGCCAAAACTGTCGAGTGATCGGCAGGACAATACAGTTATGGAGATACACAACAGGATAAGGACGGCAGGTCGCTCGGCGCCTGTACCGTAAAAATAGGCAATATGCAAAAAATGGAGGCACTATATTTATGTGTGGTATCGTTGGCTATGTAGGTGCAAAACAAGCAGCACCGTTTCTTATCGAAGGCTTGACAAGACTGGAATATCGCGGGTATGATTCCGCTGGTATCGCGGTATTTGATGGCGAAAAAATCAATGTAGAAAAAACGGTGGGGCGTCTGGCCTCGCTTAAGGAAAAAATCGAAGGCTGTGTGCCGCAGGGTGTACTCGGTATCGGGCATACGCGTTGGGCGACACACGGTCGTCCGTCGGATCGCAACTCGCATCCGCACACGGACTGCAGCGGTGATTTTGTCGTGGTTCATAACGGCATCATCGAAAACTATCTTTCTCTGAAGGAATCTCTGATCAAAAAGGGTCATGAATTCAAATCGGAAACGGATACCGAAGTATTGGCTCATTTATTAGAAGAACTTTACAAAGGTGATTTTGAAGCGGCTGTGCGCGAAGTGCTCAAGCGTATTGAGGGTTCCTATGCGCTCGTGTTTATGTCGAAGCATGATCCGGACCGTCTGATCTGCACGAAGAAAGACAACCCGCTTGTCATCGGTCTCGGCGACGGTGAAAATTTCATTGCCTCGGATATTCCGGCAATTATTGCTCGTACGCGCCGTACCTATATTATCAATGACGGTGAGATGGCAGTTGTCAAAAAAGATTCGGTCTGGATCACCAATCGTGAAGGCCAGCCGGTTACAAAAAAAGTATTTGAAGTGAACTGGAATGCGGAAGCGGCTGAAAAAGGCGGCTATGAGCATTTCATGCTCAAGGAAATCCATGAACAGCCAAGAGCTGTCCGTGAAACGATGTCGGCTCGCCTGGCGAAGGACAACAGTGCCATCGTTATGGATGAACTCAAGTGGAACAAGGAATATCTGGAATCCTTCCATAAGATCTTTATCGTAGCCTGCGGTACGGCCTATCATGCCGGACTTGTCGGCAAATATTATATTGAAAAGCTTGTGCGCATTCCGGTCGAGGTCGATATTGCCTCGGAATTCCGCTATCGCTCGCCGATTATTGATGAGCGCACACTGACGATTGTTGTCAGCCAGTCCGGAGAAACCAGCGATACGCTGGCAGCCCTTAAAGAATCAAAACGCCTTGGCGCCAAGACGCTGGCTATAACAAATGTCGTTGGATCTTCGATTGCTCGTGAAGCGGATCAGGTTGTTTACACCTGGGCTGGCCCGGAGATTGCGGTAGCCTCGACCAAAGCTTACACAACGCAGCTGATTATGATGTTCATGCTGGCCATGTATATGGGCGGTATCAAGGGTACAGTTGCCCCAGAACGGACACAGGAGCTCTTGGCCCAGCTGCGCCATATTCCGGCTCAGATCAGCGAAACACTGGAAGATGTAGAGCCGATCAAGACCTTTGCCAAGGAATACGGCTTCTGTGAGGATGTGTTCTTCATTGGCCGCTCCCTGGACTATGATGTAGCTCTTGAGGGTGCCCTCAAGCTCAAGGAGATTTCCTATATTCACGCCGAAGCCTATGCTGCCGGTGAGCTTAAGCACGGCACGCTGGCACTGATCATCGAAGGCGTTCCGGTTATTGCTTTGGCGACGCAGCGCGATGTCTATGAAAAGACGCTGAGCAATATTAAAGAAGTAAAAGCCCGCGATGCTGTCGTTATCGGAATTGCAGCGCAGGATGACATGGAACTGGAAAAATATGTGGATCATGTAATCAAGGTTCCGCAGACGGATGAATTGCTGATTCCGCTTTTGACGGTAGTACCGCTCCAGCTACTGGCTTATTATGCTTCGCTGACCAGAGGCTGCGATGTCGATAAACCGCGTAATCTGGCAAAATCAGTAACTGTAGAATAACCATAAAGAGCTGCCGTAGCTTACGGCAGCTCTTTTTTTAAAAAAAAGGACCAGGTCATTGACAAAAGCATAAAAAACGTACTATCATATATAACAATAACTTTTGAAATCTGTTTTTGAACGTGAAAAGGATTTTGACAAAGGTTTTCGAATTTTTTTAGAAAAGAAGGGGTTATGTTGGCATTTTATTTCGATGGAGCATCACACACATTTGGCGAGTATTTACTGGTTCCGGGCTATTCCTCCGATAAATGCATTCCGGCAAATGTTTCGCTGGAAACACCATTGGTGAAATTCAAAAAAGGTGAACAGCCAAAAATCAAGATGAACATACCGATGACATCGGCGATCATGCAGGCTGTTTCTGATGATAAGATGGCAATTGCCTTGGCCAAAGAAGGCGGCGTCTCCTTTGTGTACGGTTCCCAGTCGGTAGAGGACGAAGCGGCTATGGTGGCCAGAGTAAAAAATTATAAATCCGGGTTTGTCAGCAGCGATTCAAATATCAAGCCGACTACCACCTTGGCTGAGATTTTGCGCCTTAAGGACCGTACCGGACATTCGACGATGGCGATTACGGAAGACGGGACGCCGACCGGTAAGCTGCTCGGGATAGTTACCAGCCGTGATTATCGCGTAACCCGCATGAGCCTTGATGAACGGGTTGAAAACTTTATGACACCGTTCAGCAAGCTGATTTATGCCGATGCGGATACGACATTGCCGGAAGCCAATGATCTCATCTGGCAGCACAAGCTCAACATGCTGCCGCTGGTTGATAAAAATCAACGCTTGCGGTACATGGTCTTTCGCAAAGATTACACAGATAACAAGGAAAATGCGCATGAGCTGATTGATACGAAGAAACGTTATATAGTCGGGGCTGGTATCAATACCCGTGACTATGCCGAACGCGTTCCGGCCTTGCTTGAGGCTGGGGCCGATGTGCTCTGCATCGATTCTTCGGAAGGCTTTTCGGAATGGCAGCGCATAACCTTGAAGTACATTCATGAAAATTTCGGCGAGGATGTCAAAGTCGGAGCCGGCAATGTTGTTGACCGTGAGGGTTTCCGCTTCCTGGCTGAGGCCGGAGCAGACTTTATCAAGGTCGGCATCGGTGGTGGGTCGATCTGTATCACCCGTGAAACCAAGGGGATTGGTCGCGGCCAGGCTACGTCGATTATTGATGTTGCTAAAGCTCGTGACGAATACTACGAAGAAACTGGTATCTATATCCCGATCTGCTCCGATGGCGGGATTGTACATGATTATCATATGACGCTGGCCTTGGCAATGGGGGCTGATTTTATGATGCTTGGCCGTTATTTCTCCCGTTTCGATGAAAGTCCGACGGATAAAGTCAAAATTAATGGTACTTTCCTCAAGGAATATTGGGGGGAAGGCTCCAATCGGGCGAGAAACTGGCAGCGCTATGATCTCGGTGGGGACGGCAAGCTTTCCTTTGAAGAAGGCGTCGATTCCTATGTGCCATATGCCGGTCCATTAAAGGACAACGTACAGCTGACGCTGAGCAAAGTTCGTTCGACGATGTGCAACTGTGGCTCGCTTACCATTAAGGACTTCCAGAAGAATGCGAAGCTCACGCTCGTTTCCTCAACGAGTATCGTTGAGGGCGGTTCACATGATGTCATCTTGAAGGACAAGCTCTTCTCCCGTGAGTAGAAAACAGTAAATAAAGAGGCGCCTGGAGGCGTCTCTTTTTTTTTGCTTGAAAAAAAATGATGGATAAATTATAATAAAGATAATATATTTATGATATAGGGGATACGTGTTGTAATTTTTAGGCTGCTGCCGGCAGATATCAAACGAAGAATAGAAGCCAGTCCGATTCTGGACAGTCACAGCAAATATAAATGATATGTATTTAATGCCGGCTGCGGTAAACTGCAGTCGGCATTTTTATTTACCTGCGTTGCATATGCAACGGATTTTTGGCATATTTTCCATTAGAATAAAGAGCAGTTAGTGATTTAAAAATATATTGTCTAAAAAATGGAGGGCTAAAAATGGAAAACAAAATGTTTTGCTATCAGTGTCAGGAAGCTGCCCAGTGTACCGGCTGTACACAGGTTGGTGTCTGTGGTAAAAAACCGGAAGTTGCGAATCTGCAGGATCTGCTGCGCTATCAGACGATAGGTTTATCGGAAATCACAACGCGTCTTCGCGCGGAAGGCACTAGTATTGACCGGGAAATAAATCATATTGTGACCGTCAATCTGTTTACGACGATTACCAATGCAAATTTTGATGAAGAATTTATTGCTGACCGAATTTTGCTGACACAGAAGGCAAAAAAGGAATTGGCTGCTAAATTAAAGGATGCTTCGGGTCTCAGTGAAGCGGCTGTTTGGGAAGGACATGACCGCGACGCGATGGACGCAAAAGCAAAAGGTGTTGGCGTACTGGCAACGGAAAATGAAGATATCAGAAGCTTGCGGGAATTAATCATCTATGGGGTAAAGGGCCTGGCTGCCTATGTAAAACATGCCAATGTGCTTGGTTATGAAAAAGAAGAGATTGATGCCTTTATTCAGGAAGCTTTGGCCAAAACTCGCGACGATAGCCTGGGTGCAGATGAACTCGTGGCTTTGACCTTGAAGACAGGGGAATTCGGAGTTGCCGGAATGGCGCTGCTCAACGATGCAAATACGAAGACGTATGGCAATCCGGAGATGACGACGGTTGATATCGGCGTGCGCACAAATCCGGGGATCTTGATTTCCGGGCATGATCTGCGGGATCTCGAAATGCTCCTGCAGCAGACTGACGGCAGCGGGGTTGATGTCTATACGCATTCGGAAATGCTGCCGGCGCATTATTATCCGGCCTTTAAGAAATATTCGCATTTTGCCGGTAACTACGGTAATGCTTGGTGGAAACAAAAAGAAGAATTTGAAAGCTTCAACGGGCCGGTATTGCTGACGACAAATTG
>JBOFWE010000355.1:0-1205 GCA_051653465.1 Selenomonadaceae bacterium
ATTTTATAAAATTATCAATTATGGCTGCCAGATGAATATCAGCGACTCGGAGCGCATGGCCGGGCAGTTGACCGAAATGGGTTATACGGAAACAACGGAGCTTGGGCAGGCGGACGTGATTTTGATCAATACCTGCTGCGTCAGGGAAAGTGCCGAGGATAAGATTCATGGAAAAATTGGCGAGATCAAGCATTTGAAACAGTCAAAACCCCACCTGGTCTTTGGCGTTACCGGCTGCATGGCACAAAAGGATGGGGATGCCCTGCTCAAGCGGGCGCCGCATGTTGATTTTGTTCTCGGCACCAACAAGGTGCATGAGCTGGGACATGTGATTCGTGAAGTGCAGGCTTCAAACGGGCATATTGTCGACCTGTCGACAGGGGATGCTCCATTGCCGGAGGATATGAAGGTAGCGCGCGGCGGAAAGCTTTCGGCCTGGGTGCCGATCATGTACGGCTGCAATAATTTTTGCACCTATTGCATCGTTCCTTATGTGCGCGGGCGGGAACGTAGCCGTGAGCTGGCAGAAGTTGTCCGTGAAGTCGAGGAAGTGGCAGCCAAGGGGTTCAAGGAGGTTACGTTGCTCGGACAGAATGTAAATTCCTATGGCAAGGATACCAATGGTCCGGATTTTGCCGATCTTTTGGCGGCTGTTGACAAGGTCAAGGGGATTGAGCGTGTGCGCTATATGACGTCGCATCCGCGCGATCTCAGCGATAAAGCGATTGAGGTCATCCGCAACAGTGCGCATATTTGCAAGCACTTTCACCTGCCGGTGCAATATGGCAGTGACAAGCTGCTGAAGGCGATGAATCGCGGCTATACGACCGGTTATTATCGCGAGCTGGTCAAAAAGATCCGGACGGCAGTGCCGGATGCCAGCATCACCACCGACCTGATCGTGGGTTTCCCGGGAGAAACGGCGGCCGATTTTCAGCAGATGCTCGATTTCCTGCGGGAAATCCGCTATGACGCTGCATACACCTTCTTGTATTCGAAGCGTTCCGGTACGCCGGCCGCGGAAATGGAAGACCAGGTGCCGCAGGAAGTGAAAAAAGCACGCTTGCAAGAACTGATGGACCTGCAAAATTCGATCAGTCTTGAAATAAATGAAGGCCTTAAAGGGCATAAACTGGAAGTTCTTGTCGAAGGGCCGAGCCGCACGGATGCAAATGTCTGGTCCGGGCGCACGAGTACCAATAAAA
>JBOFWE010000356.1:0-1176 GCA_051653465.1 Selenomonadaceae bacterium
CCGTAAGATCAGCGCTCGCCAGGCCAAAGCTTTTAGCAAAGTCCACGGCCAACCCCAGCATACGCGCAGTTCGTTCCGTGCGGCTACGATCACGGACCACGAGCAGCTGCTGTAAAGACTGGACCAACGAGCCTCGCCCTCCACTGTGATGATTCACCTTTTCCCGGTACATTTTTTCATCGGCTGCGTGAAACAGCTCCTTCAGTGATACATGCTGCTCACCATCATAGGCATACCCGATCGCCATCTGCAAGAAGAAGTTATCCGTCGCCGTTCCATATATATTTTCCTGCTGCAGTGCTGCTCCAATTGCCCGATGCAACGACTCCATCGCCGCCATATCGGCCGCGGGCAAAAGGATTACAAACTCATCACCGCCAATCCGGCATACAGTAGCATTCTCGCCGGCCGCAAGCTGCAAGCAGCGGGCAGCCTTGATCAACAGCGCATCCCCAGCCTCATGGCCAAAGCTGTCATTGATGATTTTCAAACCATCAATATCAACAACAACTACGCCCAAGCCCTCAGCCCGCGCGCGGGGGATATCCTCCCGTACAAGTTGTTCAAAATAATTTCGGTTATATACCCCTGTCAAGGAGTCATGATAGCTCACATACCGCAATTCCTGCTGTGATTTTTCAAGATTGCAGCACTCCCGCTTATAATTTTTTAAACCAGCAGATAATACAACCACATTAAGCAAAATTGCCAGCAACAAGCCCAGATAAAGCTCCTGTAAGCGCACCAGCTGGTTTTCATGGTCCAAAATCCATTCCGGATGCACGTATTCAACAAACATCAGCCCGCTGCTAACAAACAGCAGACTTAGCACAGCCAGCAAACGCTGCCGGCCATGGGTCAGCAGACCAATCATCGAAGATATAATGATAATATATACCACATTGCTGCCATTAACTCCGGCATTCATTATCCACAACAATGGCAGGATAATAAATACCGCCATACCCAACAGCAGCAAAATTGCCAGATCTCGCATTTTTTTAACATTGGCCAGATAAAAATCGCCCCCCGCAAACAGCAACAGGCTCAGCCACACAACAGCCTTGGCCATATCCCCTGTAAAAAACACCGCCGCCAACACCTGCAGCATCGCCAGCAAAAAACAAAAGGCGAGCAGGATATTTAAGACTTTCAGGCCAAAAACCGCTGAACTCT
>JBOFWE010000357.1:0-17420 GCA_051653465.1 Selenomonadaceae bacterium
CGGCCAATGCCGATGGAATCGGTACCTTGCGGATACTCGAGGCAATAAGAATTCTTGGGCTTGAAAAAAAGACGAAGTTTTACCAGGCATCTACCAGTGAGCTCTATGGCCTGGTGCAGGAAACCCCGCAACGGGAAACAACGCCGTTTTATCCCCGCAGTCCATATGCCGTTGCGAAGCTTTATGGTTATTGGATCACGGTTAACTATCGCGAAGCATACGGCATATATGCCTGCAATGGCATTCTCTTTAATCATGAATCGCCACTGCGAGGGGAGACCTTTGTTACGCGCAAAATAACACGTGCCGTAGCCAGAATCAAGCTGGGCCTTCAGGAGAAGCTTTATCTTGGAAACCTTAGAGCGAAGCGCGATTGGGGATATGCCAAGGATTATGTGGAAGCCATGTGGCTGCTCTTGCAACAGGATAAGCCGGAAGATTTTGTTATCGCTACGGGGGAAACACATGAAGTTCGTGAATTTGTTGAACTGGCCTTTAAGGAAGCCGGAATACAAGTGAGCTGGCAGGGTGAAGGTGTGGAAGAAAAAGGAATTGACCAGGCAACAGGAAAAGTTTTGGTCGAGGTCGACCCGCGCTATTTCCGTCCGACCGAAGTGGAACTTTTACTGGGTGATGCAAGCAAGGCAAAAGAAAAACTTGGCTGGCAGCCGAAAACAACACTGCAGGAACTCTGTGCCATGATGGTCAAGGCAGATCTTGTTGCAGCGAAAAAGGACTTGTTGTGTGAAGAAAATGGGTTTGAAACGCATGTATATAATGAATAATAGGGGATTTAGCATTCTATGAAATCTATGTTAAAGATTTTTAATATTTTTACATTAAAACAGCAACGGTATTGTCTGTTTATTGTACTGGCGATGATTGTTGGGGCCATGTTTGAGGCAATTGGCATTGGTGCAATATTGCCGCTGATTTCTATTATGGGAAATCCGGATTTTTTATTGGGACATCCAGCGCTTGCTAAATATGCAGCGATACTACATGTTCATTCACATAATGATTTTATTATATTGAGTGCAGGCTTACTGATGATTTTTTATATAGTCAAAAACATCTATATGGCCTGGCAGACTCGATTACAAATAAAATTTTCAATGCGCAACCAAATTTACTATGCCGGTCAGCTTTTAGCCGGGTACTTGAACAAACCCTATCTGTATCATTTGGATCAGAACTCCGCAACATTACTGAGGAATGTAAATTCAGGTGCAGCGGTTGCATTTTCAGGGATCTTAATTCCGACCTTTACCTTAATTACAGAAATAATTACGGCTGTAACAATTTGGGGCATGTTGATATTTATAGACGCTTTTACAGCAATTGTTATTGCTGGGGTTTTAGGACTTATGATGTACGGAATTATTAAAGCGTTTCGAAAAAAAATTGCACTGCAAGGCGCGGTGCAGAATGATTGTTCGTCGATATATGTTAAATGGCTAAACCAGGGGTTAGGTGCAATAAAGGAGACTAAGGTGTTGCGCAAAGAATATTTTTTCTTGCGGGAGTTTAATAAATCGTATAGTGATTTTGGACAGGCAAATGGCGGGTTTGTGTTTTTAAATCAATTGCCACGATTGTTTATAGAAACAATTGTTGTAAGTGGACTGCTGATTTTAATTATTACAAAACTTGTGTTGGGATCTACGCCGATGGAGATTGTTCCAGTATTGGGAGTATTGGCCTTAGCAGCATTTAGACTTATGCCCTGTGCTAATCGTATTGTGACATTGATCAATGGTATAAAATTCCAAATGCCGCTTTTTGATGAACTCTATGAGGAGTTTCTGTTGATTCGTGACAGATCATTGAAAAAAGAAAAGCTGCTGTTTTGCCGGGAAACGCATAAATTGCCATTTATGGATAAAATCAATATCAATCATGTTGGTTTCCAATACCCACAAGGCAAAATATCTGTTTTAAATGATGTTACGTTTAGCATCCCAAAAGGAAGCTTTGTTGGGATTGTTGGAGCTTCTGGTGCGGGAAAAACTACATTTGTAGATATTTTATTGGGATTGTTAGAACCAACCCAAGGGGATATTTCTGTGGATGGAATGGATATATATTCTGATATTCAATCGTGGCAAATGAACTTGTCCTATGTGCCACAGAGCATATATTTGGTTGATGGATCAATTCGTGAAAATATTGCACTGGGGATACCAGAGTGGGAAATTGACAATAAGAAGGTCGAAAAGGTTCTTAGAATGGCTGAATTACAAGATTTTGTGGCAGGGCTTCCGGATAAAATACATACCATGGTTGGTGAACGAGGGGTAAAGTTATCTGGTGGACAGCGGCAGCGAATAGGAATTGCCCGGGCCTTATACTATGAGCCAGAGGTACTGATCTTGGATGAGGCAACCTCGGCGTTAGATAGTGAAACTGAAAAAAGTATTACAGATACGATCCTACAACTGAAAGGTGCGATCACGATTATAGCGATTGCACATAGGATGAGTACTCTACAAGAATGTGATTTTAAAATAAAATTCAAAAATGGCAAAGTAGAACGAATAAATTAGAAAAACAGGAGTGGTTGGATGTTTAATGGCAAGGCGATATTGATCACAGGCGGAACCGGTTCTTTTGGCAAAAAATTTATAAAAATGTTGTTGGAAAAATACACCCCTAAAAGAGTAATTGTTTTTTCGAGAGATGAATTGAAACAGTTTGAAATGCAGCAAGTGTTTAATCAACCATGTATGCGATATTTTATTGGTGATGTAAGAGATGAATATCGATTGGAACAGGCTATGTATGGTGTTGATTATGTTGTCCATGCAGCGGCGTTGAAACAAGTGCCAGCGGCCGAATACAATCCGATGGAATGTATTAAGACGAATGTAAATGGTGCACAAAATGTTATCAATGCAGCCATAAAATGCGGCGTAAAGCGGGTGATTGCGCTGTCGACGGATAAAGCGGCAAACCCAATTAATTTATATGGGGCAACGAAGCTCTGTTCGGATAAACTGTTTATTGCAGCTAATAATTTGGTGGGGGATCGGCCAACGAGATTTTCGGTTGTACGCTATGGCAATGTTGTCGGCTCCCGTGGCTCCGTTGTTCCATTTTTTAAAAATTTAGTAAAAAATGGTGTGACAGAGCTGCCGATAACAGATGAACGCATGACTCGTTTTTGGCTTAAACTGGAAGATGGTGTGAATTTTGTTTTGAAAAATTTTTCCCGCATGCAGGGTGGGGAAACCTTTATTCCGAAAATACCATCCATGCGCATTTTGGATTTGGCACAAGCGATTGCCCCCGGAATTAAAACGAAAATAGTCGGAATTCGCCCAGGGGAAAAACTGCATGAGATCATGTGCCCGATAGATACATGTTATGAAACATTGGAGTTTGCCGATCATTATGTGATTATGCCGGCAATAAAATCCAATGTAGATTATACAAAAAATGTGCTTGGTGAAGATGGCGATTTAGTAGAAGATGGATTCGAATATAACTCAGGAACGAACCCTCATTTTTTGACGATAGAAGAGTTAAGCGAGATGAATAAATAATGATATTTTATGGTAAGCAGAATATAAATCAACAGGATATTGATGCGGTTACTGATGTTTTAAAATCAGATTTTCTCACGCAAGGACCTATGATTGAGTTGTTTGAAAAACGGGTAGCCGAATATTGTGGAGCAAAATATGCAGTGGCAGTATCAAACGCGACGGCTGCACTTCATATTGCCTGTATGGCTGCAGGTCTTGGAAAAGGCGATATCCTCTGGACTGTGCCGAACACCTTTGTCGCCTCAGCGAATTGTGGTCGGTATTGCGGGGCAACAGTTGATTTTGTAGATATCAATCCTAATACATATAATATGGATGTGGACGAATTAGCTAAAAAACTGAAAAAGGCACAGGTTCATCCTAAAATAGTGGTTCCGGTGCATTTTTCGGGACAGTCCTGTGACATGGAGCGTATTCATAAATTATCAAAAGAATACGGATTTATGGTACTCGAAGATGCTTCACATGCGATTGGCGCAGACTATAAGGATACAAAAGTCGGCTCTTGCAAATATTCAGATATGACCGTCTTTAGTTTTCATCCGGTTAAGATCATAACAACCGGCGAAGGCGGCATGGTTTTGACGAATAATGAAAACTTATACAAGAAATTGCAATTGTTCCGCAGCCATGGAATTACGCGAGATGAAGATTTTATGCAGGGGAAATCCGATGGGCCATGGTATTATGAACAGGTCGATTTAGGATTTAATTACCGTATGACCGATATGCAGGCTGCTCTTGGCTATAGTCAAATGGATCGTCTTGATGAATTCACGGAAAAAAGACGGTATTTGGCACAGCGCTATGATGAATTATTGAAGGACATAACGTTGCAATTGCCGTACCAGGCTGAGCAAACAAATTCATCCTGGCATTTGTATGTTGTTCGCCATGATTTCTCGAAGGGAAACTTGTCGAAAAAAGAGCTGTTTGCTCGGATGAAGGCTCGCGGGATTGTATTAAACCTACATTACATCCCGGTGTATACACAGCCCTATTATCAAAGACTTGGCTTTTTCAGGGGGGATTATCCTGCTGCTGAAAAGTATTACGAAGAGGCATTTACCTTGCCGCTTTATTACAGCTTGACAGATGAACAACAGCAGCAGGTGGTAAATGTTTTAAGAGAGGTTTTAGGATGAGTGCGATTGCTATAATTACAGCTCGTGGTGGCAGTAAGCGAATCCCACGCAAAAATATAAAACATTTTTGCGGAAAGCCAATTATTGCTTATTCGATTGAAGCGGCATTGAATAGTAAAATCTTTGATGAAGTTATGGTATCAACCGATGATGTGGAAATTGCAAAAATTGCCCAGGAATACGGGGCTAAAGTCCCGTTTTATCGTAGTGAGAAAAATTCGGATGACTATGCTGATACAGAAGATGTTATCGAAGAAGTTGTTTTTGAATACATTAAAAGAGGAAAATTATTTGAGCATATATGTTGTATCTATCCAACAGCACCATTACTTAAATATAGTACTTTGTGTATGGCGTATGATTTACTTCAAAAAGAAACTGTTAGTGCAATTGTTCCGGTTATTAAGTTTTCATATCCTCCACAGCGCAGTTTACTAATAAAAGAAAATAAACTTTCTTTTAAGCATCCGTTGATACAAAACCAAAGATCACAAGATTTTGAACCCTTGTATCATGATGCAGGCCAATTTTATTTCATTTTTAGAAGCGCATTTTTAAAAGAAAAAACTTTATTCCCAGCAAATACGATGCCGCTGATTTTAAAGGAAAGTGAAGTTCAAGATATTGATAATATAGAGGATTGGCTTTTAGCGGAAGCAAAGTTTCAAATGAAAATAAAGGATTAGAACGATGATTATGAATATTTTTTTTCGTGTGGATTCTTCTTCCGATATTGGATTAGGGCATTTAATACGATGTTTAAGTTTAGCGGATTATTTTAAAGAATATTGTTCGGATATAGAAATATTTTTTATTTCACGAAATTTGTTGGGGAACAGTAACTACCTAATAAAAGATAATCAATATAATTTAATATATCTACCAGACACAAAGGAAGATTCTGATTCCTTATGTGGATATGAAAAGTGGTTGACTGTTGCACAGGAAATGGATGCTATACAAACAAAAAATATTTTAAAACAATATAAACATAATAAATTGCTAATTATAGATAATTATGCGATTGATTTCGATTGGGAAACTGAAATGAGGAATATTGTATGCAAAATATTTGTTATTGATGATTTGGCGAATAGAAGGCATAGTTGTGACTTTCTATTGGATCAAACTTATGGGGAAAATATGGAATTTCGATATAAAAATCTTGTATCGGCTCGAACTAAATTGTTAATAGGAACGGACTATTTATTGTTAAGGAACATATTTTATAAAAAAAGACGTTTTGTTAAACTGCGAAAGAGTATAAAAAGAATTCTTGTTTTTTTTGGGGGTTGTGATGACACATTAGAGACATTGAAGTTTTTACGGGCGGTAGAACGGTTAAAACAAAATGATTATTTTATAGATATTATAGTGGGGGATGGGAATTTACAAAAAAGGAGTATTGAACAGTTTTGTAATAGATTAGATAACGTTAAATATTACTGTCAGGTTAATAACATAGAAGATTATATATTAAGAGCGGATATTGCATTTGGAGCTGCCGGCGGCGCACTTTGGGAGCGTTGTATGTTGGGCTTGCCAAGTATTATAACCGTTACAGCCGAAAATCAATGGGAAATTGCTAAGCAAACCAATAAAATTGGTGCAATCAAACTTTTAGGATGGCATGAAAAGATATCAACAAAAAAATATTTCCATGAATTGCTTTATTTAAATAAGATTCCAATAAATGAAATGAGTAGATTGGCATACGGCTTTTTAAATAATGGAGAGCCGAAAATAAAAAATGTAATTAAAAATATTTTGGAGTGAACTTTAATGAAAATAGCAGATCGATTTATAAGTGAAAAAGCCCCTCCGTTTATGATAGCCGAAGCGGGAATTAATCATAATGGGGATATTAATATAGCCTTTGAAATGATCGACATAGCTAAAAATATAGGATTTGAAGCGATTAAATTTCAAACATTTAAAGCTAGTGAATTTAACATAGATAATAAGATAACATATACCTACCAATCCCAAGGAAAGAAAATTGAAGAATCTATGTTAGAGATGTTTCAACGATACGAATTTACCAAAGATGAATGGTATAAAATCAAAAAAAAATGTGATGAAAAAAATATAATGTTTTTATCAACACCACAAAACTATTCTGATTTAGAAATGTTATTGGATATCGGAATTTCAGCGATTAAGGTTGGATCAGATGATTTTACTAATATTCCCTTACTTGAGCAGTATAGGTCTGTAGGATTGCCGATGATTTTATCATGTGGAATGGCTGACTTGGCAGAAGTGTACACTTCTTTGTCAACTGTGAATGCGTTTGATCGTGATGATGTAGCATTATTGCTTTGTACATCAGAATACCCGACTCCGCCAGATGCGGTGAATTTAGCGAAGTTAAGAACTTTAAGAGGTGCATTTCCTGAATTGACAGTGGGTTTTTCAGATCATACACAAGGGTATTTGGCTGCAAGTATGGCAGTCGCTTTTGGTGCATGTGTTTTTGAAAAGCATTTTACGTTGGATAATAATCAAGCAGGGCCGGACCATTGGTTTTCAGAAAATCCAATTCAACTAAAAGCGTGGCATGATGCAATTTGTTTAGCAAATGTTTTGAAGGGGGATTATAAGATTCATCCCACCCAAAATGAGAAAAAGATGCGTGTTGTTATGCGACGTAGCATCTTTATAAATAAAGCGATAAAGAAGGGTGAATGTTTGGACTTTTCGAATTTAGGACTGTTCCGCCCAGGTGATGGTTTAGCGCCTATACATTTGAAAGAAGTTGTAGGGAAACGAGCAAGTAGGGATTTGACTAAAGGACATAAGCTACAATGGGGGGATATAGAATGAAAAAAATATTTTTTGTCGTAAATGATTTAAAAGAATTTACTTTTCAAGAATATATTGATAAATATTTATCGGAATATGAAATATGTATTGGTACTAATATTCCCCAAAATCCTAATGAATATATAATGATTGTTTTATGGGATTATAGAAAGATCATACCTGTTGATGCAAGCTATAAGAATTACATAGTCTTTCATGGTTCAAATTTGCCAAAAGGGCGAGGGTGGGCTCCCATATATTACTCGTTTAAAGAGAAGTCATTGTATTATACAGTAACTGGAATTTTTGCCGATGAAAAGGTGGATTCTGGTGATGTTATAATAAAAGCTCGTTTTAGTATTTGCGATAATTATATAGCCGATTATGTTCGGGAATGGGATAAGGAAATTATGGTAATGTTAACAGCAAAAATTTTAAATAAATATCCGGATGGTAATATCAAAGGTGAAAAACAAGTTGGAGTGGCTACATATAGAGATCGAAGAGTTGAGACTGATAATGAGGTTGATATCCATGAGCGTCTTATAGATTTATTACCAGCTATACGAGGGTCAGAAAAAAAATTCCCGGCATTTTTTCAATACGGCAAACAAAAATATAGACTTTTTATTGAGCCATGCGAAAAACCTGTATTCCCTAATGATTTGGATATTGTTTTTGGTAATGGAGATTTTTAATTCAAGTAAAATATATTGTTTTGTCTAAAAATATTTTTCAGGAGATAGGTATATAGATGTTACTGGAATATTATATGAAAATAGTTGAATAGAAAGTTCGGGGGCAATAAAATTATGATTGCAACAATTCATCAGCCTGCATATTTACCTTGGCTCGGATATTTAGAAAAAATTATGCGTAGTGATATATATGTTTTTTTAGACGCGGTACAATTTGAGAAAAATAGCTATATTAATCGCAATAGAATTAAAACATCAAATGGACCTGTTTGGCTAACTGTTCCAGTTATTAGCAAAGGACATACAGGTAATACTATGATGAATTTAGAAATTGACGAACGGAGTAGATGGCAAAGAAAGCACTGGAATGCCATTTTACTCAATTATAAACATGCACCATATTTCAAGTCTGTTATTAAGGCGATTGAACCATTTTATCAAAAAAAATATATGTATTTGGTGGATTTATGCTTTGAGTATACAAAATTTTGGTTGGAATATTTGAATGTAAATACTGAAATAGTTAAGTTTAGCGAGATGGGAATTAGTACAGAAAAATCCCAACTTGTTTTAGATGTTTGTAAACTTGTTGGTGCAAATACATATATATCAGGGGCTTTAGGTCGGGATTATTTAGATGACAAGGCTTTTTTGAAAAATGGCATTCAAGTTATTTATCAAGAATATATACCTCAGGTTTATCCGCAACTTTGGGGAGAGTTCATGCCATGTATGAGTGTACTGGATTTTGTAATGAATACAAGAGATTATAGTTTAATAAAAGGAGTATAGCATATGGGATTTTCACAAGAATGGGAAGATACTTATAAAAATAATCAACACATGAGCATTTGGCCCTGGTCTGATTTAGTAAGTTATATTTATAGATATACAAATATTCGAGACGTTGATAAAAAATTAAAAGTACTAGAGCTTGGTTGCGGGGCAGGTGCTAATATTAAATTATTTGAATTTTTTAATGCAGATTATTATGCGATAGATGGCAGCAGTTCTGTTGTGGAAATGTTAAGGAAACGATATCCTCAGTATGAAAAAAATATTTTGGTCGGAGATTTTACAAAGGAAATTCCATTTGAAGAAAAATTTGACCTGATTTTTGATAGGGCAGCATTAACACATAATACAACCGTAGATATTCGGAAAGCAATTACCATAATGAATGTGCATTTACAAAAAGATGGACAATTTATAGGCATAGATTGGTTTTCTACAAATCATGAGGATTATAGTTTGGGTGAGAGTATCTTAAATGATAGATATACTCGATATATGGGAAATGTCTTAGGCCAGTTTGCTCATTTAGGGAATGTTCATTTTTCAGATGCAACGCATTTGCAAGGATTGTTTTCAGAATATGATTTTCAGATAATGGAAGAGAAAATTGTACAGACTGTCTATCCGCAAGACCACAAATTTGCTTCATGGAATTTTGTTGTGAAAAATAGAGGCGAGGAGACATTATGAATAAAGTTTTAGTTGTAGCAGCACATCCCGATGACGAAATTTTAGGGTGTGGGGGGACTATTCTCAAACACATAGCGGCGGGGGATATGGTACATGCAATAATCATGGCAGAAGGATTAACCAGCCGAGATGAATCGCGCAATATTGGAATTAGAAAAGATGAGCTTGAGCTCTTACATAAAAACACATATTCCGTTGCAGATTTTATGGGCGTAGATAAAGTTGTGTTGCATAATTTTCCTGACAATCGTATGGATGAGGTTGCTGTGTTAGATGTGGTAAAAAAAATAGAAGTAGAAATAGATGAGTTTAAACCGAATATTGTTTATACGCATCACAATGGAGATGTGAATATAGATCATTTGGTAACACATAATGCGGTAGTTACTGCTTGCCGTTCTTTGCCAGGGCAGTCTGTAAAAACAATATTATTCTTTGAAACCTTGTCTAGTACTGAATGGCAAATGCAGACGAGTGATAAAGCTTTTTTGCCTACGTGGTATACGGATATAAGTGAATTTTTTGAGAAAAAACTAAAAGTGCTGGAGTTTTATCAATCAGAAATGAGGAAATACCCACATTCTCGATCATTTGAAGGCGTTAAGGCACTGGCGCGCTGGCGTGGGCTTACGATAGGGGAACTTTATGCGGAAGCATTTTCTTTAGGGCGAATGATTCAATAAAGTTATATGGAGGCAGAGATGGCATATAATACTATTATAACAGAACTTAATTTGGATCATACGAGAGACGCTTTTTTGCAACTAAACAAAGAGGGTGTGCTTTGCATTAAACTTTGGATTGGATTTGATGTTGCGTGTGGGAAATATGGAACTGTTGCAATAAAAAATGGTGCAGAAATAGATGAGTTGTATTTTTTGAAATCAAGAATATTTTGCGAACAAAAATATTATGAACAAGTGTATGAGAATTTAGCAGATTTTATAAATTTGCAATCCCGGTGGGAAGAAACTGTTGAAACATATAATTATATAGAAGAATTCAATATTTATATTAACTTTTGGTATCGTGTATTTAAACAAGAAAAAATTGATATATTGATTCATGGGATTGTGCCTCATGGAGGATTTAATTATATTGGATATTTGCTTGCCCAAGCAATGGGTATAAAGGTAATAATTCTTCATCAAACAGGAATAAACGGTAAGTTTTCAGCAAATAATAGTATAAGAAATATTGGGAATGTAGATTTTAGACATAATGGGGTTATAAAAAAAATATCATTAGAAAAAAATTTTAAAAAAGAATTAGCATATATGAAAGATATTACTCCGGCAATGGATTGTACAAGAGTATCGATTATTTCATTGATAAAAAATTATTTAAAAAGAGATAAAATAAAATCAGCGTTTTTGCGAATATATCAGCATAGAAAAGTTTTTTTTGAAAAATGTTTTGAGACAATGGGGTATCAATTTATAAATAGATATTTACAAAAAAAATTTTTTGAAGATAAAAAGAAAAGAATGTATACACACTGTGATTTTAATCAAAAATATGTATATTTCCCGCTGCATTTTCAACCTGAGTTGTCGACAGATTCTTTAGGTGGGAAATACAGTGACCAACTTTTAGCAATAGAACGATTAAGTGCATTATTACCACCAGAATGGGTAATTTACGTCAAAGATAATCCCAAACAGTCATATTATAAAAGAAGTACCGTATTTTTTAAAAGATTGTTTAGTATTGAAAATGTAAAATTAGTATCATATCAGGTAAATACATATGATTTGATTTCAAAGGCACAATTTGTAGCTACAATTACAGGGACAGCCGGATGGGAAGCTATATCAGGGGGGAAAAATGCTTTGGTTTTTGGATATGCGTGGTATAGATCGTTGCCAGGTGTATTTGAATACAATGAAAATTTTCGTCTACAAGACATATTGGAGTATTCGATTGATCATCCATTCTTGGAAAGTAAATATAATGAATTATATAATTCATTATATGATGGGGTTGTTGCAAATGAAGCAATGAAAGATTGTGATGATGATTATGATCCTGTAGAAAATAACAAAAAAATATATAATGCAATGAAGGAGATCATTAATCAATTATGATAAAGGATATATTATTGAAAATTATTCCTAATTCGATTTTAAATCAATATTACGCCCGAAGAACAGAGAAAAAAAGAGCTAGGGAAAAATTAACCTTTGAAGTCCATCTGGTGGAACATTGCAATTTAAATTGCAAAGGGTGCGATAATTTTTCATCAATAGCGGAGCAAAGCTTTTTGGATATTGAAACGTTTGAAAAAGATATTGTGCAGCTGGCAAAGCTGTTTGCTGGTCAGGCTGAACGGATTTTATTGCTAGGCGGAGAGCCTTTATTACATCCTGAGGCTTATCGATTTGGTGCTATTGCTCGAAAATATTTTCCAGATGCAGAAATTAAAATTGTCACAAATGGTCTTTTGTTAATGCAGCAAAAAGATGAGTTTTGGAAAAGTTGTAAGGAAAATAATATAATTATATCTTCGACAAAGTATCCAATTAAAATTGATTATGAAAAAATAGAAGAATATATGAAATCGAAAGACGTTGTTTTTGAGTTTGGCGATAACACGGGGATTATTGAAAAGACCTTGCATTGCTGGCCGATTGATATTGACGGAAAACAAGATCCAAGAATAAGTTTCGAGGTTTGTCAACGGGCAAACAATTGCATATCTTTGAAACAGGGCAAGATGTTTACTTGCACAGTAATTCCTAATATATGTCATTTTAATAGTTTTTTTGGATCAGCCCTTCAAGTAAGCGATGCAGATAGTATTGATATTTATAAGGCAAAGAGTGCGCAAGAAATACTGGATTTTTTTGCTCGACCGGTTCCCTTTTGCAAATACTGTGATACATTGCATGTTAAAAACAATATTAAGTGGGATATATCAAAAAAGGATATAAATGAATGGACTTGAGTTTTGTCAAGTTGGCGGGAGTGAGTGTGTTTTGACAACGATGTTTAAATTGACAGTACCGGTTGCGGTCTTTATTTTTAATAGACCAGAGGTTACCCGGAAAGTTTTTGCACAAATTCGGTTGGCAAAGCCAAACAAGTTATTTGTCATAGCAGATGGTCCGCGTCAGGGAAATGCATCGGATTTAGTAAATTGTGAACAGTGTAGAAATATAATAAGCGAAGTGGACTGGGACTGTGAAATTATTACAGATTATTCGCCAGTTAATTTAGGTTGTGGAAAGAGGCCTAAAACCGGTTATGATTTCGTTTTTAATCATGTCGAAGAGGCTATTTTTTTAGAAGATGATTGTTTGCCCGATATTAGCTTTTTTAGATTTTGTCAAGAAATGTTAGAAAAATATCGATATGATCAAAGAATAATGATGATTTCAGGAAATAATTTTTTGCCGGGTTCCTATAGATCAAATGACAGTTATTACTTTTCTAAAATAATGCAAAGTTGGGGTTGGGCAACTTGGCGACGGGCATGGAACCAGTATGATTTTGATATAAAACTATGGCCCTTGTTAAAAAAAGAAAAATGTTTGGACAATATATTAGGCCGAAAAAAAGATGTTTTTTACTGGAGCGAACGGTTCCAAGAAGTGTATGATAAACGTGTTACTTCGGCATGGGATTATCAATTTCTTTTTGCTATGTGGATAAATAATGGGTTGGCTATTATACCTAATGTCAATTTAGTGTCTCATATTGGTTTTGATGGAACACATGCGCAGAAAGAAAAATCGTATGAAGAAGACAAAAACAGCAGTAGTGGCCGGCCAGTGACAGCAATGGCATTCCCATTAAAACATCCTAAAGCAATTATTTCTAATAAAGCTTCTGATCAATATATGCTCGACCGACATTTAATGATGCCTTTTCGCGCAAAAGTAAAATTTAAAATTGAATTGATTAAAAATAGATATAATCGAGAATAATAGAGGATTTTAAAGTGACGACTAAGATCTTTTCTGGCATAAAAGAATTTGTAAAATACTTTATTCGGGAAATTGGGTTTAATCCTAATGTTATAAGGAAAAAATACGAACATTTTTTTGATAAAGATATTTGTAGAAATGTAAATAAAACAAAATATAATAAAAACTGTTTGATATTATATTTAATGGAACCATTTAAACGCGATATTGTAAGTGAAACACATCAGAACTTGTGGCAGATTAAAAATATGGCTCTGATTCTGAAGGAATTTAAATATAATGTTGATGTTGTTGATTATAATAATAATTCGGCTCGTTTATATAAAAAATACGATTTAATTATAGATATTGGATCTGAAATGAACTCAATATATATAAAAAATTTGAATGAAGGTTGCATTAGAATAGCATATATAACAGGATCAAATATAAGATTTTCTAATCAGCAAGAATTGATTAGGCTGGAAAATTTAGAGAAACGTAGAGGCGCGAAATTGCAACAACGTCGTAAGGGAAAGCCGTTTCAAAAGAAATATATTGAAAGCAGTGCGGCTTTTTTCTTTATTGGAAATGAGTATAACCTAAAAACTTATAAGGAGTTTCATTTACCACCTGTGTTTTTTATTAAAAACACAGGCTATGAATTTGATATCCCCTTCAATTTCAAGAAAAAAAGGGCTATGAATTTTTTATTCCTTGCGAGTGCGGGACAAGTTCATAAAGGGTTGGACTTATTGCTGGAGGTTTTTTCTGCTCCGGGGTTTAATGCTAATTTATATATATGTAGTTCATTTAAAGATGAGAAAGATTTTTGTGAGCTTTATGATCAAGAACTAAACCGTAGAAATAATATTCACCCAATTGGATTTCTTGATATTCAAAGTGCTGCATTTAAAGAGATTGTAGAGATTTGTAGCTATATAATTATGCCCTCATGTTCAGAAGGAATCGCAGGTAGCGTTTTGACAGGAATGTCAGCAGGGCTGATTCCTATTGTTAGTAGGGAATGTGGTTTTGAAAATGATGAGGTAATACATTTAGAATCTTGTGAAATAGAAAAATTAAGTGAAGTAGTGATAATGTATTCGCAGAAAAACTTAGATTGGATATATGCTCAATCTGAATTTGTAAAAAAAATAGTTTCAACAAGATATAATAAGAATGAATTTTCAAATTCCATAAGAAATGCGTTTATCGAAATTAGAATATGAGGTGAATGGTTTGCAGTGTAAGATTTGTGGAAATATAACAAAATTTTTTTCAAGAGCAGTTGTTTTAGATAAACATGAAATAACATATTATCAGTGTATATCCTGTGGACATATTCAAACCGAAGAACCATTTTGGTTAGAGGAGGCTTATTCAGATGCTATAGCTACTAGTGATGTGGGGATGATTTCGCGTAATATAGGATTAAGTCGAATTGTCCAAGTTATTTTAAATTATTGTTTTTCAAAAGAAAAGAATTTTCTTGATTATGGTGGTGGATATGGGTTATTTGTAAGAATAATGCGTGATAATGGATGGAATTTTAAGTGGTATGATAAGTATTGTACACCATTATTTATTCCTGAATTTTGTAAAGGGGCATTAACAAATAAATATGATGTTATTACAGCATTTGAATTATTCGAACACTTTGCTAACCCAGTAGAAGAAATAGCTGAAATATTTAAGCTAACAGATAATATTATTTTTTCAACAAACTTGCTTCCTGAACCAGCTCCACAGCCAGATGAATGGTGGTATTTTGCCCTGGATAGTGGACAACATATATCTTTTTACACTAGAAAAAGTTTAATGGTTCTTGCTGATAAGTGGAATAAGCATTATACGGGAGTAAATGATATCCATATTTTTTTGAAAGAAAAAATTGCGGATTGGAAGATAAAGCTTATTTATCGTTATTACAAATATATTTTATATATTAAAAGAAGAAAATCTTTAACTTTAAGTGATTATGAAATGGTGACGGGGAAAAAAATGTAAATTGATTGAGCCAAGGCTTAACATTGTGAATATTGAGAGGAATTGTATGAAAATTTTATATGATCAGCAGGCTTTTTGTGGACAATCTTATGGGGGAGTATCAAGGTATTTTTTTGAAATAATACAAAAGATTGCCGAAACTGAAGATTGCGAAATAGATTTATATAAAGGTTTTAATATGAATAAATATGAGTTTGTTGCGCCTAAAGAGCTGTTTCACAAATATTTTTCAAAAGGGAAATTGAATTTACCTAAGAGTGGAAGAGTGTATAACTGGATAAATCAAATTGGGTTATTCACATTTTCAGCAATGTCGAAATATGATATATATCATCCAACATATTACAATAATTCCTTATTTGCAGGGCAGCCTAACATGGTAGTAACTGTTCATGATATGATTCATGAAATTTTTGCACAAGAATTTTATGGAGATACGACGACGTTGCAAAAACGAAATATTGTAAAGCAAGCAAATGGAATAATAACTGTTTCGGAAAATACCAAAAAAGATTTAATGCAATTATTCAATATTGATGAAGAAAAAATAAAAGTAATATATTTAGCAAATTCATTAAATCATGTTGTTGAAGATAGTGCGATTATAAAAGATTCATATATATTATATGTTGGAAATCGAAATGGATATAAAAATTTTGACTTATTAGCGAAATCTTTTGCCTATAGTCATTTATATAAAGATTTTATGTTGGTAAGTTTTGGCGGCGGAGATTTTTCTAAAAAAGAAAAAGAAACTTTCGAAAAATTAAAGATTATCGATCGCGTTTTTTATTGCGAAGGGAAAGATGAAATTTTAGCAAATTTATATAAATATGCAACTGCTTTTGTATATCCTTCTCAATATGAAGGGTTTGGAATTCCTCCATTAGAAGCAATGCATTATGGAACTCCTGTCATTGCTTCCGCAGCGGCATCAATTCCAGAAGTTGTTGGTAATGCGGCATTGACTTTTGATCCCAAAAGTATTGATGATTTAATAGATAAGTTAGGATCTTTATTGAATGATTCAAAGTTATATAATGAGTTAAAAGTAAAAGGATCAATCCAAGAAAAAAAGTTCTCTTGGGAAAAATGTGCTAAAGAAACCTATAAATATTATCAGGAAATTGCTTTATGATATATTGGGGATGGAGGCATTTATGAATAATCCTAAGATAAGTATTATAACAGTAGTATTTAATACAAAAGACACTATATTGCAGACTATATATAGTGTAATAAATCAAGAATATGCAAATATTGAATATATTATAATAGATGGTGGATCAAAGGATGGCACAATTGATATTATAAAAGAATATGAAAATCGAATATCCTATTGGATAAGTGAATCTGATCGAGGCATCTATGATGCGATGAATAAGGGTATTGAGCAGGCCACCGGCGATTATATTTACTTTTTGGGTGCTGACGACTGTTTAATAGATGAAAACATTATTGCCAAAGCTGCTGGATACTTAAAGGATGATCCCGTAGATGTCTTAAGCGGTAGAGTCTGGGTTGTAAATGAACAATTCGGTATTCAGACAGAATATAGCAATGTGTTTGATCTTGGAGATATTTACCGAGGATACTGCATCCCGCATCAAGGGCTATTTGTGAAAGCAGGCATTTTAAAAAAATGGTTATTTGATATAAAATATAAAAGTTCTGCTGATCGAAAAATGTTCTATCAGCTATATTTTTCTCCGGAAGTAAACTTTAAGTTTATAGAAGAGAAAATAGCTTACTACGATGATGGTGGCATGAGTTCCTGCAATATCGAAGTCCGAACGAGAGAAGATATTGATATTATGAAGG
>JBOFWE010000358.1:0-3257 GCA_051653465.1 Selenomonadaceae bacterium
CGGAAGAGAAATAAATCTTGAGGGAATAAACGTTGATGTGCATGAAAATGGAATTGAATTTTATTGAGGTGACAATTATGTGGTTTGGCTTGTTTGATAAACGCTCTCCGGAGCAAAAAGAAAAAGATAAATTGATGCGCCGGCGGGATAACATCCTCTCCGAGCTGTCTCATATCCATACACAGCAGCAGTTTGCGCTTGATTTTTTCAAGGGACCTATCGCGGGGCCAAGGATAAGGGCGGAGCTGGCCGAAGAAACAGAGGCTCTGACAAAGGAATTAGAGGACATTGAAACCAGGCTAGGCCTATGATGTTCCCAAAGCATAAGAATATCCGGCTAAAAGGCAAGGCCCTGGCACAGCTCAATGCTGCAATATATGAGCGTGACGGTGGCTGCTGTATTATTTGTGGAGCATATATCCAGCCCGGGACAAAGTTTCATCACGTTTGGCAAGGCGCCGACAAGGAAGATGTCAAAGAAAAAGGCGTTATGCTCTGCGGCAAGTGCCACCACGAAGCGCATTTCGGGAAATTGATAAAATGGATACGGCGAAAGTGTAAAGAGTATTTGGAGGGGTTATATGGATAAATGCAATGAATGCCCGTGCGTAAAGGATGGCAAGTTTAAAGGCTGCTGGCAGTGTGAACATTTTTTAAAGGATTGCGCAGAACATAATTGTAGGAGCGGGAATATAAACCATGCTGACACCCTTGCATTATGCTCTGCTTATGATTGTGTTATGTCGAGACTTACAGGTGGGATAGCATGATCTGCGTTATTGTTGTTGGATGCGGGCGTAAATATGGCAAATCAATGTATGAACTGGCGGCAGAATTAGCAGCAGAATTGGCAGCAGCTGGACCTATAAGGCCGCCGGTTGAAGAAATTTTTGCTGTTGATAGATGTTACGAAATATTGAAAGGAGATCCTTGGAATGAACAAATTCGGTTGTTTAGGCTGCGACAACGAGAACACCGGCGCGATAGAGTGCGGAGAGTGTACCAATCAAAGCAATTTTACCCCCGGAGATATCATTCTCACCGAAGGGGGCGGGCTCCAGGAGCATCAAAAGTTACTCAAGATGGCTGAGAATTGTATTTTATTCTTGGGGCGGCGCCTGTCTCAATATAAGATCGATCGGATGAACGCCAGGAGCACGTATGATGATTTACTGAGTACGAAAAAGATTGGTGCAATTGCATATTATGATCTAAAGCCGGGGAATCAGACAATCATCAATGCTTATGCAAATGCTGATAAGGAAGTGAGGGCGGCTAAGCAGGATTGGCTGACGAAAAAGGCGATAGAGATTAAGGCAAAGGATCGGCTTGAGCAGCTCCAGGGGCAGCGGGACACGATTAAGGCACTGGTTAAGAGCGAGCATGGGAGTTATTAAGGGGGCTGGGCAATGAAGGTTGATTTAAATAAAACAGATTTAATAAGGCTTGTTAAAGGATCCAGCCCTAAAATTGATACGGCCATAAAGCTAGAAAAAATCGGATTGATGAGGTTTTGCGGTAATCAACATAATCCGGAATGGGGCTGGACGGTAAAGATTTATGACATGAACGAAGAAGAATTATGGGCTCTTTATAAAAGCCTGATTAATGCGGAATGTATTTTCGTAAGAAAGGAGGCATAAACTATGTTGGTATATATTATGGCCATAGCTCTAATCGTCGCATCAATTGCGCTCAGCACAACGGATTGGGTTAGCAGAAAGATCAATTATCTCGTAGGTGTCGGCGTATTGATGGCACTGGTAAACGCGCTTTATATGGCGCATTGGATTGCGGCGGTGATTATTGTAGTGGTTTCGGTAGGGGCTTATTTGTTTTTGAAAAATATGGTAGTGGGATAAGGGGTGAGGATTAATGGCAAAGTACAGGAAAAAGCCGGTGGAGGTCGAGGCTTTTCAGTATGACGGCGATTTTATCAACAGCAAAGGAGAGTCATATGTTCCAAAATGGGCGATTGATGCGCTAAATGGATTCACGTTGCAGATAGGATCTTTTGATTTTAAAGACGACCCAGCGGGCCTCTACATTCGCACGCTAGAGGGCACAATGCGGATCGATATTGGCGACTTCATCATACAGGGCGTGAATGGCGAACTCTACCCGTGCAAGCCGGATATCTTCGAAAAGACATATGAAAAGGTTGAATACGTTCATTGTTCAGATTGTGCCGTTCATAATATGCCAGCAATGCCAAATGGGGAGTGCAATTGCAGAAAGTGTGATAAGTCATGAAACTATGGGAAGCGTTACAGGTAAGTGATAAAGTTCGGTGTAAGTCGTGGGAAAAAGATACGTACACAGATACTGGGGTGAGGAAAGAATCATTGGTAGCGATTAAAATAGGCGAGCTCATTGGCGACGATTGGGAGCCTTACAAAGAAATAGATAGAGAGGTGCAGAAATCCCACGAGGAAACCGCTCGGCTAAAAGCACTAGCTCAGCCATTGTGTGATTATCTATACGATAAAGGCACTCCGCACGACAGTATCATCATCACGCAGGAAGGCGTACAGCATCTGCAGGGTTATAGAGCTGCGCCGTTTGAGATTAGAGATTAGGCTTATCCAAAACAAACATAAACGGGCGGTGGTGATTATGTGAGCATACAAGACGCGGAAAAAGATTATCAAGCAGGCCTAAAATATAAAGAAATCGCTGAAAAGTACGGCGTTTCCCTCAATACAGTGAAGTCGTGGAAAACTCGGCACAACTGGACAAAAAAAGTATGCACACAAAAGCCAAAAAGTGTGCATACAAAAAGGGGTGCGCCAAAGGGTAGTAAAAATGCCCTGGGTAACAAGGGTGGTCATGCGCCACCAGGCAATCACAATGCTATGACGCATGGGCTGTTTGCCAAGTATCTACCAGCTGAGACGCTGGAGATCGCTGAGGAACTGACCGGGGTTTCGCCGGTTGACATACTCTGGGGGAATATCTGCATCAAGTATGCGGCCATCCTTCGGGCGCAAAAGATTATGTATGTCGAGGATAAGGCAGATTTAGTCAAAGAAGTAAAAACTGATGGCCTAAACGCCACTACGTACGAATTGCAGTATGCATGGGATCGCCAGGCCGCTTTTATGGCAGCGCAGGCGCGATCAATGGCAACGCTTACCAGCATGCTCAAACAATATGAAGAACTCTGCAAGGCTGAAATGGCTACAGAAGAACAGCGGTTGCGTCTTAAAAAGATGCAGGCGGATATCACTATCATGGAAAGCAAGGTATCCCATTCT
>JBOFWE010000359.1:0-2260 GCA_051653465.1 Selenomonadaceae bacterium
AAAGGGTGTCCTGAACTCACAGAGTATCATATGGATGAAGAAATTAATAGGGATATTATTTGGGATTGATGTTAATAAAAAATATTATCATACAAAATTTAAAAAGAAGGTGTACATTTGATAAAAGCAGCAGTAAGATATTATTTCTTTGGATGGTTGGGATGGATTTATAGCTATTTGAAAATTAAAAATTCAACTGTTAAAGTTTATCCGGGATCATATGTATACAATTCAGCTGTTGGTAAATATAATACAATATATCAAAATGTAGTGGTATCTAATTCTTCAATAGGAGATTTTACATATATAGCACCAAATTCAGAAATTAATAATACAGAAATAGGACGATTTTGTTCCATTGGGCCTGGTGTTTATATGGGAATGGGCGAACATCCAACAAAAATTTTTGTTTCAATGCATCCGATATTCTTTTCAAAAGCAAAGCAGGTTCAAACCACCTTTGCTGATATGAATTATTTTTCGGGGGTATCACGTATTTTTATTGGAAACGATGTCTGGGTGGGAAGTCAAGCTATAATATTAGATGGGGTGAAAATTGGAGATGGTGCTATTATAGCGGCAGGTGCTGTTGTGAACAGTGATGTACCGGCATATGCTGTTTATGGAGGAGTTCCTGCAAAATTTATAAAATATAGATTTGAGGAAGATGAACGGAACTTTTTGCTCAAAGACAAATGGTGGAATAAACCTGAAGAATGGTTGCGCGAAAATTATAAAAAATTTCATGATATAAAAAAATATATTGAATATTGTAAATGTACAAAGTGATGAGGGAAACAGAATGCAAATTATATTATATATGATAGTAACTATTTTTATTTGTAAATATATATGCATAGTTGGCAGTTATATATTGGCATTCGTATATTTTGAATATACACAAAATCGCGTTAATAATAATGATGAAAAGTTGATGATAGAAAAGACCATTATAAAGGGGAACTGTTCAAAAAGTAAATTGTTAAAGAAAAGACTGGGATACTTTTTAGGCGGAATGCTGTTAACGCAAGCCGTATATACGGGACAAATTCCGTCCCATAGCATTAGAAATTGGATTTATCGTAATGTATATAAAATGAAAATAGCTTCTCGTGTTGTTATTTATGGTAATACTGAACTCAGAAGTCCTAATAATATTAAAATTGGAAAGGGCTCTATAATTGGTGATCAAGCTATTTTAGATGCACGCAGAGGGATAGAAATTGGCGAGAATGTGAATTTCAGTACAGGTGTCTGGATTTGGACGGAACAACATGACTATAACTGCCCGCAATTTTCTTGTACAGATAAAGGCGGTAAGGTTATTATTGGTGACAGGGCCTGGCTGAGCTGCCGGTCAATTGTTTTGCCGGGCGTAACCATCGGTGAAGGTGCTGTAATTGCAGCAGGAGCCGTCGTAACACAGGATGTGCCCCCGTATACTATCTATGGTGGTGTTCCAGCAAAAAAAATTGGTGAACGAAACAGAAATTTAGAATATGTCTTTGACGGCAGTAAAGTGGACTTTTTTTGATTATAAGTATAGGCAAACATTATGGATAATTTGTGTTATTAATTATTATGTAAATAAGGAGAGGATGGCATATTGTTAAAATAAGTATCATAACTGTAGCCTATAATGCTGCAAGCACGATAGAGCAAACAATGTATAGTGTTTTACAACAGAAATATCCGATGATTGAATATATTATAATAGATGGTGGATCTACGGATGATACGGTTAATACTATAAGAAAATATGAAGATCAGATAAGCTTTTGGATAAGTGAACCTGACAAAGGAATTTATGATGCGATGAATAAAGGCATTCATAAAGCTACAGGGGATTATATTTATTTTCTAGGAGCCGATGATTGTTTAATAGATGAAAATATTATTGCCAAAGTTGCTGGCTATTTAGCGGATGATCCCGCAGATGTTTTAAGCGGGAGGGTCTGGGTGGCAAATGAACGATTCGGTATTCAGACAGAATATAGCAATGTATTTGATCTGGAAGATATCTATCGAGGTTACTGCATTCCGCATCAAGGGTTGTTTGTGAAAGCAGGCATTTTAAAAAAATGGTTGTTTGATATAAAATATAAAAGTTCGGCTGATCGGAAAATGTTCTATCAGCTATATTTTTCTCCGGAAGTAAACTTTAAGTTTATAGAAGAGAAAATAGCTTACTACGATGATGGTGGCATGAGTTCCTGCAATATCGAAGTCCGAACGAGAGAAGATATTGATATTATGAAGG
>JBOFWE010000360.1:0-2567 GCA_051653465.1 Selenomonadaceae bacterium
CCGAAATAGTTGCAGTCAAATTTGATATACTTTTTACTTTTAAACCCGATGCAATGAAATTACCAAATCCAAATTTTGCACTACTTCCAATATTACTTATAGCCTTTTTTAAATCAATTGATAGCTTGTCTTCCGTCACCGCATTATCTGCTATTTTAGTTGTTGTAATCGCAGATGGCGCCATTTTATTTTCGCTAATAGCGCCATCTCCAATCCCCCCTGTCGGAATAGGTGTTTCCCAGGCTTGCGTGTGATCATGGACGTTGATATTATCTACGGCCTGCTGCGGATCGGTCTCTGTGGTCAATTTTACTCTGTCCATATCAATACCCCCTTATTACTGCTTTTTGCAGTTTCCCAGCGATCATAGTGCCGCTGGCGTCTAAAATTTCAATATCAAAATACTCTGCTGTCTGCTCTACAATCCAGCAGGTTGCCTGCATCCCAGTGCCGTCCTGCGTATATGGTGCAATCGACTTTACCGCACTGAATTTCTTGTGATAATAGATTCTGGTACGGGCGGCCGGGATGTCTCTGCTTTCTATGATATCCTCGATGTCCGGCACATCAATGGACACTGCAGCCCCGCTGATCATGATTTGCCCGGATCCATCCGCACTATGCGGGAATAAATGAATCTCGGCATAACGACCAATAAACTGCTTTTGAGACAGCGGTTTCAAGTCGCTCCAATTACTCCCGTCAAGGCTTGCTCTATACTGGATATCCACGTAAGCACTGCCAATGGTTTTATAATTGACCGTCACCCCGACGAAGGTTTCTTTGACATATTCCGGCGTCTTTGGAGTCAGCACCGCTCCGAAAATATCAGCAAAATGTGCATAGTCGCCAAGTTTCTCCTTGTTGTGGATTTTAAGCGTGCCGTCCGGCCCTACATAATAGCAGCTTTCATCAAGAATGTTGGGGCCAAGATCAATGATCGGGAATATAATTTGCGAAGAATCCACCAAAAGTAATTTGTGTCCGAAGATATCGGCAAAATGTGCGTAATCGCCAAGCCGCTTACAAGCGCGAATCCGATATGCTCCATCAAGGTCTTTCCACATATCCTTTATCGACCAGGTGCTCATATCCTCAGTGCGTTCATATATGATGTTCCGCACCGGAAGATCTACCACGCTGACGATGGCACGCCCTGCATCTTTCGAGTAATTCCCTTTTGAATCAATGGCTTTGATCCAGAAGGTCAATGTCCCCTCAGAAGGGGCCCGGAAGGTGTATGTGCTGCTTGTAAAACGGTCAATGAAAGTGCTGGTTTCCCAGGTAGGCCCCATCCGCAATTCATATGTGTAGTAGGTATTATTTGTGCTGTTTATCGCCATAGACAGCACCGCCGTCAGGCTTTCTCCGCTTTGTGTCACGCTAAATTGTGGCTGGTCTATAACGTCCGCACCCTCAATCGTGTACACATATGGCTCCACATCATCAAGGCTCTGCTCCCCATTGCCAAAGCAATTAAACGAAGTAAATTTCAAATAGAATTTTTTGCCAACATCCTCCGCACGGTATTTGTATTTTAGGACTGCATCGTCAATACGAACAAACTTGGAATTTTCCAGATGCGTCTTGATCTCAGTCCCGTAAACACCGCGCTGCAGATTTCTCAGGTTGTATTGACACGGCCCGACAAGATCTGCTTCCTGATAGGCTACAAGCTCGCCACCTACCCAGCACAGCGTATTATGATTGGTTGCATCGGCATCCGTCGCGGTCAGCAGCTCTGCATGGCTCACAGATACATCAACCGGCATAACATTCTGCGTGTCGTGCGAATACCCAGCAGGGAAGTTCCCTGTAAGTTTGCCGTGGCGGGCTGGGTTCGTTACCGTGCTTATCTTTTTGTAGGTAGCGTCTTCATAACTCGCCCAGACATTACAACCACCCCAAAGGTTATTTTTCCCGGATACAGCAATGCAGATCGTCATAGATTCTGCTACCTGTGCCGGCGGTTCAAACAAGACAGGCTCGTTGATATTCGGCGCGGCTGCATTATAGTCCATACTTGGCCGGCTTGCCGCTTGCGTCGTATAGACGGTAGGGCTATTCACGCCTTCCGGGCAATCCTCAGCAGTGACTTTCAGATTGTATTCATCATCCTCTTCAATGCTGATAATTCGAACCGGCTGCTTTTCCAAGCCCAAAAACGGATCCGTAAGCGTCACAACATCCATCGGATCCAGCAAGCAATGCCGCCAGGTCAAAGTGAATTCATACTGCGCCGCTACATACAGTTTTCGCTGCAGTATGGACTGCGCTGCAAACTGTGCGACTTCTGGCAAGGTGATAAAGTGCATCTCGATGCTGTCAGCCGGGCGAGTACCGCGCTGGCTGATATCTGCATCATCTGTGGCCTTTATCGGCTCGACATTATAATCATTATTGCGGTTCAGGATCTCAACGGATTGGACATTATACCGATCAGCCGTCAGATTCGGCTTAATGACAATCGGTGCCTCACCTTCGGCATACACAATATCATCCAGTGTTATGTCATACAGCGGAGCCGTTGGCGGCGTATATGTCACGCCGTTGGCCGTTATGGTTTC
>JBOFWE010000361.1:0-1797 GCA_051653465.1 Selenomonadaceae bacterium
CTTCTATTTTTAAACTGTCAACACCACTGGCAATGACCTGATCAATGTGTTCAAGCAAACACATATCCTTTGAATTGAAGATATAACTGCCCCGTTCATCTTCCTCCACCGGAAAATACTGTCCGGGACGTTTTTCTTCCACCAACGCGTATTTCCAGCGGCAGGGCTGGGCGCAGCTGCCACGATTAGCATCACGGCCCGTAAAATAATTGCTCATCAAGCAGCGGCCGGAATACGAAATGCACATGGCACCATGAACAAACATCTCTAATTCCACTGGGCAGTGCTCGCGAATTTTTCTTATCTCCTGCAAAGACATTTCACGGGCAAGCACCACCCGGCTCGCCCCCAGATCCTTCCAGGCATTCACCGTTTCCCAGTTGGTATTATTTGCCTGTGTACTTATATGAATTTCCATTTGGGGCAGCAAGCGGCGCACCATCATAAACACGCCCAGATCGGCAACTAAAACGGCATCGATCCCAGCCTCACCCAAAGATTTCAAGTATTCCGGCAGTTTTTCCATATCGCTGTTATGCGCAAAAATATTCACAGTAACATAGACTTTCTTTTGCAGGCTGTGGGCAAATACGACCGCCTCACGGATTTCTTCCTGTGTGAAATTCCCGCCAAACGCCCGCAGGCCAAAGGCTTTTCCGCCCAAATAGACCGCATCTGCTCCATAAAGCAAGGCCATTTTCAATTTTTCCATATTGCCGGCAGGTGCCAGCAGTTCAGGTTTTTTCAATATCTATTCTCCTTGTAGAGACGGCAAGTCCGTCACCGTCTTTATAAATCCTGGTAACAAAATCCGGCTGGCTTTCCACCAGCGCAATATATTCCCGCAGCCGCTTGACAATTGTCTTATAACGGCGCGGCGGTTTTTCCTCACTGCAGACATACCCGCGAAACAGCACATTGTCCGCTATAACGGCCGCCTGCGGTTCCAGAAGCGGCAGGATTAAACGAAAGTATTCCGGATACTGCCCTTTGGCAGCATCAATAAACACCAAATCATACAATCCCCGTAAAGATTTTATGTTTTCTGCCGCATCTCCGCGCACAATTCTGATCTGCTCCCGGTAAGGGGAACGATCAATAAAAGCCTGCGCTGTCTCTGCCCGTATCTCATCAAGCTCCAAGGTTGTTATACTGACACCTGGCGCACTGTTTTGGGCCAGCAGCAAGGTCGAATAACCAATGGCTGTCCCAATCTCAAGCACCCGCTGAGCCTTACAGGCTTGGGCGGCCTTCACCAAAACTTCCCGACCACCAGCGTTAATGACCGGCACCCGGTTTTCAGCCGCATAAGTTTCCATTTCTTTCAGTAATTCTTTCATCACTGCACCTTGTCAATCGTCGCCAGATGTTCCTCATACGTCCGGCTGAAATGATGACGGCCATCCTTATCCGCAACAAAATACATATAATCCGTCGGATCCGAATAAAGCACTGCTTTAATTGAGGCCAGCCCCGGATTGCCAATCGGCCCTGGCGGGAGTCCCTGATGCAAATATGTATTATAAGGAGATTCAATTTTTGTGTCCTGAATGGACAATTCTGCCTTCGGATTTCCCAGAATGTACTGAATGGTGGCACAGGACTGCAGCGGCATTTCTGCCTTCAGGCGGTTTAAAAACACCTGGGCAATGATTGGTCGGTCCTCTTCCATCTGCGCTTCTTTTTCAACGAGTGAAGCTAAAATCACGAGTTCACGAATTGATAGATTCATTGCCGCTGCCCGTTCGCGCATCGCCGGCGTCAGTTCCTGATCAAATTGTCCAGCCATCATTTTCA
>JBOFWE010000362.1:0-1182 GCA_051653465.1 Selenomonadaceae bacterium
ATTATCAGGAAGCCTGTTTTAGCTTCTGAACTACCGTAAAGGCATCTATTCTTTGTTTTACATTTTCCTTTAGATTCTGGTAGAAGAAGAGATAATCATATATGTGAAAAACCCCTGGCTGAAAAACCTCCAGTACCGGCGGGTAATCTGCCGCAGTAACATCAGGCACCTTTAGCGTCCCCCGCTGCTTGTCCAGATAAGCGCCTGTAAAATTAGCAACTTGTTTTATAACGTTTCCATCATAATCGGTAAAAACAGCGCCTTTATTTAAAGATTTATCTGCATATGTCTCGGTAGTTGTCCAATTTAGCGGATTTATCCCCAGTGTTTTATCCGGCACTAGCAGCGATGTTTTTATATTTGGGGCCTCGGTATTAAAATAAATAATAACGCCGGTATCTCGTTCTCCCTGCGCCATTTTAAGCTGCGGATATGCCGCAATCTCCTTGACCGTGACCCGCCAGCCGATAGCATAGACTGCGACCAGGCGCTCTTGCAAGCGTTTATCCTGGTACACATCTTTTAACAGCCGCAGCACCATATCACCGCCTTGGCTAAACCCCGCCAGTACAACAGGCCGCCCATGATTAAAGTGTTCCAGATAATACAAAAAAGCAGACTTAACATCCTGATAGGCAAGATCAAAGCAGGGCGCATCCGCCAGCGGGGCAATTTTATAAGCAAAGAGCGATGCCTGACGATAATACGGCGCATAGAAATTTGCCTGCTGATCATAAATGCCTTTTTCCATATTGATTGCCCCTATAAAATCATGGCGTGAAGTGCTGTCATTCAAACTCATATTAAGCTGATTCTCGCTGCCCATAACCACCGTTGGAGCAATAAAAAACACATCAACATCCCAGGCAGATTTTTCAATCGGCGCATAAGCCCAATTACTGCAGTCTCCATAGTTTATCTTTTCCTGGGCATGCCCCAAAGTACCGAATAGGAGACACATTAACCAGACCGCTAAAAATATTTTAACCTTTTTCATTATATCTCCCCTGTCACCACCTTTATCCTCAGTCAAGCAGCGAGTGCCCTTGCTGCTTGCTGCCAATCCAATTCAGGTCCTTTTTAATTAAAGCTAAATCCCTGCTACTGTAGGCTATTGATAAAGCGCTTATTTAATCCATCTTTTCCAGCACCTTCACACAGTTTTTCCCCGCGTGTTTGGCA
>JBOFWE010000363.1:0-1093 GCA_051653465.1 Selenomonadaceae bacterium
CGATGAATCCTAAATTCATCGAAGGCATGAAAAAACATGGCTATAAGGGTGCAGCCGATTTGGCAAATTATGTTGCGCACAGCTACCAATGGGATGCGACCAGCAACGTTATGGACGACTGGATGTATGAGAAATATGCTGAAAAATACGCCCTTGATGAGCAGATGCAGCAGTGGATGCAGGAGGTTAACCCATGGGCACTGCAGCGAATCAGTGAAGTTTTGCTTGAGGCCGATCAGCGTGGCCTGTGGCAGGCAAAAACGCAGACAAGGGAAGAATTGCAGCAGCTATTACTAACTATGGAAGGTGAACTGGAGGAACGATCGGATGAAATGGCGAAGTAGCTGGCGGTTTTTGTTATTTGTTTTGGCAGGGATGCTTTGCCTGGGGTGTGGCAGCGAATCGGCAGCTACTTTGTCAGAGCCGGAACTTGTTGATGCGCAGGGAACAAAAGCACCGGTCGTATCATCCCCGCAGCGGATTCTTACCTTCACTTCCGGCACAGATGAGATTGTCCTAGGGCTGGTTTCGCCGCGAAAAATGGCAGGGATCAATGAGGATTTGGCGAATCCGTCACGGTCGAATGTAGCGGACCTGGCAAAACAAATTCCCGTACGACTGCCGAGAAATCCTTCGATTGAAGCGGTGGCTGCTTTACGGCCGGATCTTGTCTTTGTTCAAAGCTGGATTGAAGCGGAGAAGATTGAAGCTTTGCGTTCACTGGGGATTTTAGTGGTGGTTTGCCGGACACCGGCGAATCTTGAAGATATAAAATTCAATATTCGTCTGATTGCCTATGCAACCGGGGAACGAGCGCAGGGAGAAAAACTGATCGAAAAAATGCAGCATAAAATAGCGCAAATCACACAGCAAGTCGAAGCACTGCCAGCAGAAGAAAAACAACGTTCCATCGCATTGATTTCTATTATGGGCGGATATGGCGGCAGTGGCTGTACATTTGATGAAATGTGTAAATACGCCGGGGCCTCGAATGCAAAAGCCGGGGCAGGCAATCAAAATGGACAGGTCATGAGTAAGGAACAGCTGGTGCAGTTGAATCCAGATTATTTGTTTTTGCCAGTTTATGAAAATG
>JBOFWE010000364.1:0-1120 GCA_051653465.1 Selenomonadaceae bacterium
ACCAGAAATACAGCACGCAATACACCGCCAATTCAGCTCTTATTCACCGCAACACCATCAATGAATATATGAATACGGTCACACCCCGCCGGTTACAAATAAAAAAACGAGTGGCGCCCACTGACAACCGGATAAAAAAAAGCCATTAATAGGAAGTCCGTAATCAATGCCAAGGAGAGCCACATGGACATTCATGTATCCGCAAGGCAGCTGGTGTCAGCCGCCTGCCTTTGGGGATTAACCGCGATGGCAAGTGCCGCCGAGCCCGCCTGGATGGTCACCCCCTATCTGGGTTACAGCACCCAGATGAACTTCGAGAATACCGACAGCTCGACGCTGCATAGCAAAGCCAGCAATAACTGGGGGCTCATGGTGCACAAAGAGGTGGAAAATCAAGGAGAAATCGGCTTTATCTACAGTTACCAAAACAGTGATATCTCCCCCTCGGGGCATGATGATCTCACCACCCAATACCTGCATTTTTCCGGTGCCCTGCGCTACCCGGATAACCCGCTGACCCCCTATGTGGGCGCCAGTCTGGGGATCACCCGTCTGAGCGCCTATGACAGCGTCATCAAACCCTCGATGTCGTTGGCGCTGGGCGTACAGCCCAAAATCAATGACCGCATGGCACTGATGGCGGAATTGCGCGGCTATGGCACGGCCTTCAGCAGCGATAGCGAATTCATTTGTGATCCGGCCATTGCCTGTGGGGCGAAAATCCAAAGCCAATTTACCGGCCAGTTACAGGCAAATATCGGATTTACGTTCAATTTTTAAGGCTGCAGCCGAATCACTGGCGGCGGAAATACCTCGCAAAGTGCACATCGCGGTCTCGCGATAATGCACAAGGAGCTTGATGATGTTTCTGGATTACTTTGCGCTTGCTGTATTACTGATAGTCATTCTGGTCTGCTTTTACGGAATTATTGTCATCCATGACATTCCCTATGAAATAGCCGTCAAACGTGAGCATCCCCATCAGGATGCGATCCACGCCGCCGGCTGGGTCAGCCTATTTACCCTGCATGCCATCTGGCCATTCTTGTGGATTTGGGCGACCTTGTATCGCCCGGAGCGCGGTTGGGGCTTTACGCAAAAACAGATCAAACACGATCAC
>JBOFWE010000365.1:0-1870 GCA_051653465.1 Selenomonadaceae bacterium
TAGATGCTTCGATCGGCGCGACACAATTTGTGCAATTGGCATGGCATTTGTGATCTTTACCGGGGAAATAGATGCTTCGATCGGCGCGACACTGGGGCTTTCAGCGGCCGTAGCGGCAACGATGGTGCGTGATGGCTCCGGCTTTATGGCAGCTGTGGTAGCGGCCGTCGTGATAGGCATCGTCATCGGGCTGATCAACGGAATTGGCGTCGCGGTGCTTAGGGTGCCATCCATTATTATGACCATTGGCGTCTGCAGTATTGTGCGCGGGCTCTCCTATGTTTATACGGGCGGAGCCTGGGTGGAAAATGTGCCCAAGGAATTTAAGGATTTGTCGCAGCTGGGACTGGGCGGCTTATCCTGGATGTACATCGGCACCATCCTTGTGATGCTGGCAGTGTACCTGTTTGTCACAAAAACAAAACATGGCAAATACTTTCATACGGTTGGCGATAATGCGGAAGGGGCTACGCATTTGGGGATTCCAGTCAATAAGACCCGGCTGATCAGTTTTGTGATCTGCGCTGTTTGTGCCTCGCTGGCAGCAGTGGTCTTTGTCAGTCGTATCGGTTTTGTAACGCCGACTTCAGGTAACGGCTATGAAATGAAAGCCATTGCGGCCTGTGTTATCGGGGGGATAAGCCTGTCAGGTGGAATCGGCAATGTGATTGGGGCGACCTTCGGGGCCTTGATTATGGCCTCTATCAGTCGTATTTTGGTATTTTTAGGATTTTCTTCAAATTATGATAATACGATTACCGGTATTTTGCTGATAACAATCGTCGTCTTTGATGCCATCATGCAGCATCGCAACGCCGAGCGTGCCCGTCGTGAACGGTTGGCGGCGAGAACGGAAGAGGTTGTTGAAAGCAAAATGGCAGGGGGGAATATATGATGAAAAAAATCTGTTCGAAATTTGAGTTCCGCTGGGAATATTTCCTCATCCTGTTTATTTTGCTGGAAGTGCTTGTGTTTGGCATGATGAATTCTAAATTCCTGATGCCAAGGGTACTGTTTGGCAGTTTCAATGATTTCATTTCCATCTGCATCATCGCGGTATTTATGTGCTTTGTGTTCATTACCGGCGGCATCGACCTGCAGGCGGGTTCTATTGTCGGCCTGACCTCGATTATTATCGGTGTTCTCTGGAAGAGTTTTGAGGTCAACATCATTGTCGCCTGCTTGATTGCACTGGTGGTTGCCTGTCTGTGCGGGGCCTTGAGTGGTTTTTTTATCGCCTATACCGATGTGCAGCCGATGGTCATTACTTTGGGGGGATCGTTTTTATACTCAGGGCTGGCAATTGCGGTTTCCAATATGTCGAATACGGCGGCGTATCTGGGAATCAGCGGTTTTCCGGAATACTTCACCTCCTTTACTAAGTTGCGGTTCTTTGGGGTGCTGCCGGCGCAGGTCTTGATTTTCATTGCACTAACGGCTATTGCCTATGTGATTTTGCACCGTACCAAGTATGGTCGCATGATTTTTCTCTGTGGGATTAATCGCCGGGCGGCTGAATTTTCGGGAATCAATACAAGACGCATTATTTTGAGCACCTATGTTTTTTCTGGGATGGCGGCGGCGTTTGCCGGGATCATCATGACGAGTTATCTCGGATCATCAAAATCTGATTTTGGCAGTGATTTGACGATGCCGATTATCACAGCGGTTGTTCTCGGGGGAACTTCAATTCTCGGTGGCAAGGGAACTGTCGTCGGGTCGGCCCTGGCGGCAGTTGTCATCGGGATCATGCGCTTTGGTTTGTCAATGAATGGGGTTTCCAATCAATACCTCGATATTCCGGTTGGCATTATGCTGGTCGTCGTCGTGGCAGCAAGCACCTTCTCCCAAAATGAGAAAATCAGTGCTT
>JBOFWE010000366.1:0-3525 GCA_051653465.1 Selenomonadaceae bacterium
ACGATCCACGCTTTTTTGAACTGCCGGTAAACGAAAAACGCAAAGCAATTGAGGAGGTAAAATCACAAAAACGCAATCTCTATCGCAAGCGCTATGCCGCCCTCGACGAAATTGCCGCCGAATTTAAAACCAGCCTGCGCCATTATCTGAAACCACAAAAAAGAGCATCGCTGCCGGAAGAACCTGCCGTGGCCGCAACTTTTTTCGAAAACTGATTTTATCCAGTTGTACATTTATTTTTTGCATATTGCTATTATAGTTAAGAGCATCAGATAAAAAATCCGCGTCACCCCAAATAGAGGGTTCGCGGATTTTTTAGTGGAATGAAAATCAGCTTATGACAAAGAATAAATTTATCGGCCATATTAACTTAAAAAAGTCGAAGGTGTCGTCGTGAAATACTGCCATTTTTAAGTCAATACTATATACGGGGTGCCGCCCACCGTCCAGCAAGTGATCACTCATTTAATTTTTCTTGCAGGTCGGTGAGCTATTTATTTTCGAAGAACTCGCCGTGCATTGTTTCGCAGCGTCTCGACATTTTGCGGCAATATATGTGAATCTGTCAAAGGAATTACTTTTTCTATCAGGGTCGCATCGGATGCTGTGCAGAGATTTTCCGGCTGCAGCATTTCCACTAAGTCAGACAGCCCCGGAAAATCCATTCCTTGTGACCAGTCGTGATGATTATGCGGACAAGCATCCTGGCAGGCATCACAGCCGCAAAGCCAATTGGCAAACTGGTCTGCCTGCAGGCCATCCGGAACCGTTCCTCCACCAAAGGTTGTAAGAAAAGATACACACTTCATCGGATTCATAGTAAAGGGAGCACTTAAGGATTCCGTTAGGCAGGCTTTTTGGCAAAGGCTGCAGGTCTCAGGACAGGCACGGACTTGACGCGCCTGCTTGAGAGTACCGTTACAATCGAGCAAATACCCTTTCAGCCGGTAACGTGAGCCCTTCTCCGTATAAAAGAAATTATTCTTGCGGATAATTCCCAAACCAGCCATAACAGCCGCATAACGAAGCGGCAGCAATCCAGCAGGAGAGTTTTCCTCACCACCTGCCCAACGTATCCCCTTTTGAGTCAACCATTTTTCAAGCCCCAGCCTGTTTTGATGTGCTGTAACATTCAACGGCCCATCACAAGAGAGCAGATAGTCTTTAGCGTATTTTCCTTGCAGCCGTTCCGGATATTTATAATCACCATACCAGTCAATGCAAATAAGAACTGATTTTGCCCATGGGTGTTGCTGTTTGATGGCGCTAAACATATCCGCGAAGGCGTAAAAAGGAACACTTTCAGGAACTTCCTGCTTTCGCTTTTGTAATCGATCTTGATAACCATCAAGATCTGTAACAGGGATAATGCCACACTCCTCATAGCCGCACTGGATTGCTTGCGCCCGTATTTCTTTAGCTAAATTCTCACTGCCTAATGTGTTCATGATCTTCTCTCGCTTTCATTCTTTTTATAGAGTCCCAGCTCCACCAAAGTTATCGTAACAAGAATTATAAAAACTTTTTTGAGAACGATCGTTCTCATTGTCGCAAAAAAATTCATTTATTCAATATTGTTAAGGAAAACGCCGCTATTCGCTGTAACTTTTCTTTACGGACTGAAGTTCTTGCAAGCACCCGAATCCCTAGTAAAGCAGTGTGCAAGTTTTCTGCCAATACTTCAGCATCATAATCACATCTAAATTCACCAGTCTTCTGTCCTTTGCGAATACAATCCGCAAGAAGCTGCTCTAGCTGTATAAATGCTTCTTGCGTCTTTGCTTCGACCGCTTTATCACGTGAAGCCAGCTCCGTTGCCGAGTTTACGAATAGACACCCCAGTGCTCTATCCTCGCTTACTTCGATCATCAAATCAAAAATACACTGTATAGCTTGCTTTGCTGTTTTGGAATGTGAAAGTTCAACCTTCAGTCTCGCCTTTATAAATTCGCCAAAATAATCTATCACTTTTAAAAACAATGTATGCTTATCACCAAAAGTATCATATAAACTTCTTCTATGGATTCCCATGTGCTCGACCAGGTCATTCAAAGATGTTTTTTCGTATCCCTGTTGCCAAAATAATTCCATGGCTTTCTCAAGAACTACATTTTCCTCAAATTCTTTACTGCGCCCCACAACTTCACCCCCCTACGGATACATAATAACATTTTGAGAACGATCGGTAAAGAATTAATTTATGATTTACCCCAAGTATCATATAAGAACTGTATCAGATACTTGGGGTAAACATGGATTGATATAAGGATTTTTCAGAATTTAAAGCAGTCTGAGTGATACGACCGAAGATAGTCTCAGCATGTCTTGCCAAGCTACTACAGCATTATCAGGAAGCCTGTTTTAGTTTCCGAATGGCGGTAAAGGCATCTATTCTTTGCTTTACGTTTTCTTTTAGATTTTGATAGAAAAATAGATAATCATACATGTGATAAACCCCTGGCTGAAAAACCTCCAGTACCGGCGGGTAATCTGCCGCAGTAACATCAGGCACCTTTAGCGTCCCCCGTTCCTTGTCCAGATAAGCGCCCGTAAAAGTAGCGACTTGTTTTGTAACTTTTCCGTCATAATCAGTAAAAACAGCGCCTTTATTTAATGATTTATCCGCATACGTTGCGTCAGTTGTCCAATTCAGCGGATTTATCCCCAGTGTCGCATCCGGCACTAATAGTGATGTTTTTATATTGGGCGCCTCGGTATTAAAAGAAATGATAACGCCGGTATCTCGTTCTCCCTGCGCCATTTTAAGCTGCGGATATGCCGCAATCTCCTTGACCGTGACCCGCCAGCCGATAGCATAGGCTGCGACCAGGCGCTCTTGCAAGCGTTTATTCTGGTACACATCTTTTAATAGCCGCAGCACCATATCACCGCCTTGGCTAAACCCCGCCAGTACAATAGGCCGGCCGTGATTAAAGTGTTCCAAATAATACAAAAAAGCAGACTTAACATCCTGATAAGCAAGATCAAAGCAGGGCGTATCCGCTAGTGGGGCAATTTTATAAGCAAAGAGCGACGCCTGACGATAATACGGTGCATAAAAATTTGCCTGCTGATCATAAATGCCTTTTTCCATATTGATTGCCCCGATAAAATCATGGCGTGAAGTGCTGTCATTCAAACTCATATTAAGCTGATTCTCACTGCCCATAACCACCGTTGGAGCAATAAAAAACACATCAACATCCCATGAAGATTTTTCAATCGGCGCATAAGCCCAATTACTCCAGTCTCCATAGTTTATCTTTCCCTGGGCATGCCCCAAAGTACCGAATAGGAGACACACCAACCAGACCGCTAAAAATATTTTAACCTTTTTCATTATATCTCCCCTGTCACCACCTTTATCCTCAGTCAAGCAGCGAGTTCCCTTGCTGCTTGCTGCCAATCCAATTCAGGTCCTTTTTAATTAAAGCTAAATCCCTGCTACTGTAGGCTATTGATAAAGCGCTTATTTAATCCATCTTTTCCAGCACCTTCACACAGTTTTTCCCCGCGTGTTTGGCA
>JBOFWE010000367.1:0-6092 GCA_051653465.1 Selenomonadaceae bacterium
AATAAAAGAGCCCCTTGCATCCAGCTTGCGGATGAAGGGGCTCTTTCGCTCAGGCTTTAGGGGCCCGGCGGATGATTTCAATCACGGTTTCTCCCGCTTTTTGCAGGGAGGGTATCGGTAAAAATTCGTATTTCCCGTGGAAATTATGCCCGCCGGTAAAGAGATTCGGACACGGGAGTCCCATAAAGGAAAGACGGGCGCCATCGGTGCCGCCGCGGATTGGCTCAAATATCGGCTCGATGCCGGCAGCGCGCATTGCTTCGGCGGCGAGGTCAATAATCTCCATGACCGGTTCGATTTTTTCGCGCATATTGTAATAGGAATCGTGGCAGTCCAAAGAAATTGTGCCGGAACCGTAGCGCTGATTGAACAGCTGCGCCATGCTTTCAAGCAGTGCTTTGCGCTGTTCAAAGGACTTGCGGTCATGATCGCGCACGAGAATATTCATGGTCGCGTGTTCGACGCTGCCACTGAGCTTGTTCACGTGGTAAAAACCCTCATGGCCGGCGGTATATTCCGGGCGCTCGCCGGCTGGCAAAAATTGCTGCCATTCAGCGGCAATGGTCAAGGCATTGATCATCTTGCCTTTAGCTGAGCCAGGATGAACAATGCGCCCCTGGATCCTCACTTCGGCGGTAGCGGCATTAAAGTTTTCATACTCAATGCCGCCGAGAGCCCCGCCATCAACGGTATAAGCAAAGTCCGCGCCAAAAGCAGCAACATCAAATCGGTCGGCGCTACGGGCGATTTCCTCATCGGGAGTAAAGCCCAGGCGGATTTTACCATGCGGAATTTCCGGATGTTGCAGCAGGTACTCAGTGGCACTGACGATCGCACAAATTCCCGCCTTGTCGTCAGCTCCTAGCAGTGTCTGTCCATCGGTTACTAACAAATCCTGTCCTGCATAAGCTGCAAGCTCCGGGAATTCCTGGGGTGACAAGATAATGTTTAGGGCCTGGTTTAGGCAGATGTCTCCACCCGGATAATTTTTAACCAGGCGCGGCTTTACCGGTGCGCCGGCACTGTCAGGACTGGTGTCGAGATGGGCAATGAAGCCAATGACCGGCCGTTTTTCTTCCCCGGGGGTAGCCTCAAGTGTTGCCGTGATATAGCCGTTCTCGTCAATCATGACGGCCGAAAGGCCGATACCGGTTAATTCTTCAGCTAAATGCGTTGCAAAGACCCTTTGCCCGTCCGTGCTGGGACAAGCGGAATTACTGGCATCTGACTGGGTGTCAAATGTCGCATAGCGAATAAATCTTTCCACCATTTTTTCGGTGTTGAGTTTCATAATAACTACCTCCTAATACGTTTAATGATAAAACAGCAAGAGCGTTGCGGTGATGTTGACAATGATGCCGATGGTGACAGGCAGCCAGGTGCGCTTTGCCAGGGAAATTGGCGAGAGCTCGGCTGCGCCGCTGACAACCATTACCACAGCTGCAATCGGCGACAGAGAACGGGCCAGATTTGAAACAAAATTCATTGGTAGCAAAAGCAATACAGGATCGATATTAGACAGCGATGCCGCCTTTGGTGCCAGCGGGGCAAAGGCAAAGAATGTGGCATTTCCGGAACCCGTAAGCAGCGTCGAAGCTATGATGATGGCGACCACGACAAACATCATGCCAATACCGCCAAACCCGGCATCCTGAGCGCCGTGAATCAGCGTATCGATTGCTCCGAGGGACATCAGACCCTTGGCAAAGGTCTCAGCGGCGACAATCAAGGTTACAACCGTCGCCATCTGTAGTCCCATGCCGTCCCAGAAGCTTTTTAAGTCCGTGCACAGTTTCAGTCCGTTGCGATGACGGATGAATTCAATCAGCATCGTGATTGCCAGCGAGACAAAAGTTGCCACGGTGATATCCATCTTTACCGATTCAATTACCAGACCGAACAGCAAAATCAAGAACAACGGCAGGGTTGGCAGCAGGGCATAAAATGCCGGCACGGCAATGTCATTGCTTTCCTGGACGAGGGTACTGGCTTTATCAGCGGGCTGTTCCCTTCGGTCAAACCAGCGCTGAACAAAGTAGTGACCGGCAGAAATGGCTATTACGGTACAGATGCCGATCGGAACCTGATAATTGAAAAAATACGGAATGATATCCATACCGGCGAGTTCTGCCGCGAAAATATTGTCGGCACCAGCTGGCCCCCAGCCGACGGCTGAAGAGGTGGCGATTACGGCAGCGGCAGACAGGCGGCTTACGCCGAGCCTTACCAGTACCGGATACATGGTGACCATCAGCAGCAGGGCAAAACCTGAGGCACTGCTGATAAACATCGCCAAAATGTTTCCGAGTACCGAGGTCAGGCCGAGTACCAAATACGGCTGGCCAATTTTCTGTAGCGGGCGAATGGCAACCTTGACCAGTGCCGTACTGGCTCCAATGATGTCCATATACTTAGAAAAACCGCCGACGACCATGATGATAAGGCCGAGATTGGCCGCGCGGCTGCTGAAAGTCAGCTTAATGAATTCAATAGTATCAAGCCAGAGCGAACCGGTACTCTGCTTGGCCGGCAAAATAGTGCCGATGCCAAAGGCAAGGGCGAGAAACATCATGCACAGTCCACCGAGCAGCAGCACTGGCTGTGGCGGGTACTTCTTTAAGATGTAGCGGGCTACCAGAACAACAACGATAGCAGCGAGTAGTAATCCTAACAAAATAATCATCCTCCAATAATCATAAAATATACGTATCATAGTATAACAAAAATTTCTATGTTTTTCCAGGGGAGACATTCATAATTTTATTGAAAATTCCTATTTCCTTGTATTTTCTACATTCGTGAGGAATTTATGGAAAAGACGAAGGAACTTAAAATGTGGATTGCTAGCAGATAATGGAGATTTTGTCTTTTCTCAAAAGACGAAATGCTTGCCGGTGAAGAGGATTTGGCAGCAATTGAGTGCGATTTGCCAAAAGTGTAATCTGTGAAAATCTTTTTTAAAACATAGCAGTCGTCAGACGATTGCTTCACGGCTGCATTGTCGAAGTCAGGTGAGCAGCGGATCTTTACTTTTTCTTTACCTGTAGCCCTGGTATTTTTGCGCCTTTTTTATATGGGCTGGGCCTATAATAAAAATCACAAAAGGGGGAATACGCATGGCTGATTTATGGCTGGCAGCCGGACTGGCGGCAATAATTTTTGTTTACTTAATTTATGTATTGATGAAACCGGAGGAGTTTTAAATGTCGAAAGATCTTATGCTGTTTGCAATTTTTTTTATCGTTCTGGTCAGCTTGGCCCTGCCACTGGGCAGGTATTTGGAAGGAGTTTTCTTCGGACAGGGGAAAAAGCAGGATCAATTTTTTTTGCCGATGGAAAGAGTATTTTATCGATTGGGCGGAATCGACGAACGGCTGCCGATGAATGCCTGGCAGTATGGCCTGGCACTGGTACTGTTTAATGTCCTGGGAATGATGCTGGTATTTATCCTGCAGCTCTTGCAGGGGGGCTTGCCTTTTAATCCTCAGCAATTGCCGGCAGTTGAGAGCTGGCATCTGGCGCTTAATACGGCAGTAAGTTTTATGACCAATACCAACTGGCAATCCTATGGCGGAGAATCGACGGTGAGTTATTTTACCCAGATGACCGCGCTGACTGTGCAGAACTTTTTATCGGCAGCTACCGGCTGTGCGGTTGCAGTAGCACTTATCCGCGGGCTGACAGAAAAGGAAACCTCGTCTTTGGGGAATTTTTGGCAGGATCTGGTTAGAGGAACGATTCGGGTGTTTCTGCCCTTGTCGATCGTTCTTGCCTTGTTTTTTGTACAGCAGGGAGTAATTCAAAATTTAAGCCCGTATGAAACGGTGACTACCGTTGAAGGCGGACAACAGATAATTGCCATGGGACCGGTAGCCTCGCAGGAAGCAATTAAACTGCTCGGCACCAATGGCGGCGGATTCTTTAATGCCAATTCTGCCCATCCATTTGAAAATCCAACGGCGCTGACGAATTTTATGCAGATGACAGCAATCTTATTGGTCCCACTGGCCCTCGTTTTTATGTTTGGACGCCGTGCTGGCAGTAAAAAACATGGCTATGCCATTGCTATGGCCATGGGCCTGCTATTCTTTTTGATGCTGGGCATCAATTACAGCAGTGAAATAAATGGCAACATACTGGTGGCTGCGCAGGGAATTGACGGTTCCTCGGTTATGGAAGGCAAGGAGGTTCGCTTTGGTGTCGGTGGGTCCTCACTTTATACAACGGTTACTACTGCCGCTTCTTGCGGTGCCGTAAACAATATGCATGACAGCCTGACGCCGCTGGGAGGGCTGGTGCCAATGCTGCAGATGATGCTGGGCGAGGTCGTGATCGGCGGTGTAGGCGCAGGCTTTTATGGCATCATGATTTACGTACTGATCACCGTATTTATTGTCGGCTTGATGGTCGGTCGGACACCGGAATATCTGGGGAAAAAGATTGAAGCAAAAGAGATGAAGTGGACAATGGCTGCGTTGCTGCTGCCGTCACTGGTAGTTTTGAGTGGCAGTGCCATAGCGGCTGTAACCCCCGCCGGACTCGAAGGTCTTAACAACAGCGGTCCGCACGGACTGAGTGAAATGGTCTATGCTTTTGCCTCGGCTGCGGGCAATAACGGCAGTGCTTTTGCCGGACTGACCGCAAATACCCTGTTCTATGATGTAATGCTCGCGGCGGCGATGTTTATCGGCCGGTTTGGCGTAATTTTACCAATTTTAGTTGCAGCCGGAAGTCTGGCGGAAAAGAAAGCGTCACCAGCAGGTTTGGGAACATTTGATACGGGCGGAGCGACCTTTACGCTGTTGTTGGTTGGTATCATCCTTATTGTCGGAGCACTGACCTTTTTGCCGGCCTTGTCGCTGGGACCAATCGTTGAGCAGCTGTTATTGGCTGAAGGGATAACATTTTAAAGGGGCGTAAAATAATGAAAGTTAAAAACCAGGGGCTTCCTATGGGGCTCGTTAAAGAAGCGGCCGGAGAGTCGTTGAAAAAATTAAATCCGCGCGTCCAGGTAAAAAGTCCGGTGATGTTTGTCGTCTACATCGGGGCGATATTTACTACCGGTCTGATGCTGGAAGCTGCCTTACAGGGCAAGGCGTTTTTCCTTGCCGGGCAGATCAGCCTGTGGCTTTGGTTTACAGTATTATTTGCCAATTTTGCGGAAGCAATCGCTGAAAGCCGTGGCAAGGCACAGGCACAGTCGCTGCGCGAGTCACGAAGCGGTGTACAGGCAAAGCGGATTCGTGGCGGGGCCGCCGCGATTATTCCAGCTTCCGATCTTAGAAAAGGTGATCTTGTCCTCGTAAGTGCCGGAGAATTTATTCCGAGTGACGGAACCATTGTTGAAGGGATGGCCTCCGTTGATGAAAGTGCGGTGACGGGGGAATCCGCGCCGGTAATCCGTGAAGCTGGCGGTGACCGGTCATCGGTTACTGGCGGCACCAAAGTTCTGTCAGACTGGCTGAAAATTGAAGTGACAGCAAATCCCGGGGAAACCTTTCTCGACCGGATGATTGGGCTGGTGGAAGGCGCCAAACGGCAAAAAACACCGAATGAAATTGCCCTGACCATCCTGTTGGTAAGTCTGTCCATTGTGTTTTTGGCGGTGGTTGTAACTATTGAGCCATTTGCCATTTATTCCGATACGCTGATTTCAGCTGAAATTCTGGTGGCGCTTTTGGTCTGCCTGATTCCGACCACGATTGGCGGGCTTTTGAGTTCCATCGGCATTGCCGGCATGGATCGCCTGCTGAAAAAAAATGTGCTGGCAATGTCAGGCCGGGCAGTGGAAGCGGCTGGGGATGTCAATGTGCTGTTGCTCGATAAAACAGGAACAATTACTTTGGGGAATCGCATGGCAACAGAGTTTATTCCGGCGGACGGAGTTGAGCCTGAGGAAATGGCGGATGCGGCGCAGATGGCTTCGTTAGCCGATGAAACGCCGGAGGGACGTAGTATCGTTGTTTTGGCCAAGGAACGCTACGGGCTCAGGGAACGGGATTTAAATGTCTTAAAGGCTGAATTTGTCCCGTTTACTGCGCAGACGCGAATGAGCGGGGTCAACATTAAGAAAATGGGAGTTCGCAAAGAGG
>JBOFWE010000368.1:0-1042 GCA_051653465.1 Selenomonadaceae bacterium
TCGAAAAAAGCACCGGACTGCGCCCGGTGCCTGTCAGTGCCAAGGAAAGGACTGGAATCGAGCAGCTGCGGGCGGCTATTTTGGCCGCACTGCCGGAAGATTACGAGGAAAGAACCATTACCGGAGGGCTTGTAGAGGCCGGGGATACGGTCCTGCTGGTGATGCCGCAGGACATTCAGGCACCGAAAGGACGGCTGATCCTGCCCCAGGTACAGACGATCCGAGATCTGCTGGATAAGAAATGCATTGTCATCAGCTCGACTGCAGATCAGTTTGAAACGGCGCTGCAGGCGATGAAAGAACCGCCGGCACTTATCATCACGGATTCGCAGGTGTTTCCTCTTGTCTATGACAAGAAGCCGGCAGCAAGCCGCCTGACCTCATTTTCGGTGCTGTTTGCCCGGTATAAGGGGGATGTCGATTTTTTTACTGACAGCGTAAAGAAAATGGAGAAACTCAGCGAAGCTTCCCATGTTCTGATTGCTGAAGCCTGTACCCATGCCCCCCTTGGCGAAGACATTGGCCGGGTGCAAATACCGCGGCTGCTGCGCCAGCGTTTTGGGGCTGGAATAAAGATCACGACGGTCAGCGGTCCCGATTTTCCGACCGATGTATCAGCGTATGATCTCATCATTCACTGCGGAGCCTGCATGTTTAATCGCAAGTATGTTCTGGCGCGGGCGCAAAAGGCCAAAGGGGAAAATATTCCCATGACCAATTACGGCATTTTTCTGGCCTACATGGCAGGAATTCTTGACAAAATTGATGGAAAATAAGGCTGGGAGAACGGATTTTCTGCTTTTCTGGTTGTATATTTGCAAAAATCAGAATACAATAGAATGGAGTGTATTCTGATTTTTTATTGCCGTACAGAATCGCAGAAAAATTTTTATCGGCTTTTGCCGCCGGTGAGGAGGATGTTTATGAAGAAAACAAAGAGGATGAGTTTGCTTGTTTTATTTATTTTGCTCATAGCCAATGTCAGCATAGCAGCTGCCGCCAGCACGGACTGGACGTGGATTTCCTCAGACAGCAAGTACGG
>JBOFWE010000369.1:0-1235 GCA_051653465.1 Selenomonadaceae bacterium
CGGTAATCGCCATATTGATGCAAACATCCACCCAGGCGGATAAGTTCCGAGGCATATAAAGACCCCCATTCACACGCAATCATTTGCTGTTATTTTCACTTCTAAACCGCTTTCTGTAATCAAAGACCATGTCAAACAGGCCCGTAAACGCAACAATCTGCCACAGGGCTCCACCTAAAAAGACAACGATAATAATAACGGTTCGCACCAGCCTGGACATGCCAAAATGATTGAACAAGCACTGCAACAAGGACATTCCCTGAATAAAACCAAAGAAACTGGCAAGCATATTCACATTGATCGACAATTGATACAAGCCATCCATCTCGCGCGTGCCGCCCCAGTACATGCCAACCAGCCCAAACCCATATAAATACAGAAATACCGGTGGCAACCGCCATTCAGAAAACGCCGGCAGTTGCGGTAAATCACGGTGTCCCAATCGACGCAGCGCTTTATCCGCGGCCCAAAAGTTTATATAAGCCTCAAGCAGCCCCGTCATTACAATAACAAGCGGCAACAGCATCGACATGACTTCCATAATCGCCGCAAAGTTTTTTTCTGTTTCAGCCAATTGCGCCTCGCTGAGGTTCATCCCGCGATACATCGCCAGTGAACTATCAAACGCTTCCTTCATGGCATCAACCTGTATGGCCAGTGGGTTCACATTCATCAGCAGCATCATCAGAAGAAGCAACGCTGCATTAGCAGCCACTGAGGCAATTCCTGCATACGTAAGCAGCTTTGCTGCCCCCAAACCCCGGCGATAACCGATGCCCAGCGCAACGGCCACCGGTGCGAAGGTTATAATCAATCGCAAGGCCAGCAGCGGTTCGAGCAGCATCGCCATTAAGGCACCCGAAACAGCGATGGCCATCAGTCCCCAACGCAGCCCATGCCGCACAATCAAAAGTATAATCGGCAGCGGCCAGACAAGTGCTGCAACCCAGCCAACAACCGGCACGTACACTCCGATCAACGCCATAACAACGGTAATCGCCGACAATATCCCGCTTTCCGTCACCGGTTTTATCTTATAATCTGTCATTTCTCCACCCTTTCAACAAAACCCGTATCCATTTAGTATTCTAAACCCCGAGTCCTACTTCCTGCCAAATGGCAAAATATATATGCGGCGGTACTTTTCCCACCGGCTTTTTGCTTCCAGATATTTTTTATTATATACTTATTATAATTAAGACCAGCATTAAAATCAATTATGAGGTGAGAATCAT
>JBOFWE010000370.1:0-4234 GCA_051653465.1 Selenomonadaceae bacterium
TGGTGGCAACTGCGCCAGCAGTTTACCATAGCTGCCCAATTAAGACTGCAGCATCATCAACTGGAATATTTAAGCTATCATGATCAACTTACCGGCCTGTACAACCGTTACTTTATCGAAGAGTTTGCCGAAAAGGAAATGGCCCGGGCCGAACGCTATAAAGAAGACTTGTCGATGCTGATGTTTGACCTTGATCACTTTAAAACCATCAATGACACCTGGGGCCATCCGATCGGGGATCAGGTCCTGAAAAAAACAGCCGAACTCATCAAGAGCTTCACCCGGAAAGCGGATGTTTTCGGCCGGATCGGCGGCGAAGAATTCATGCTGCTGCTGCCACAGACCAATTTACCGGCAGCAATTGCTGCCGCCGAAAAAATCCGTCAAGAACTTGCAAAAACCCCGATGCCTGATATCGGCACGATTACCGTCAGCGTCGGAGCTGCCGTCTACAAAAGCGGGGAAAGCTTTCTGCACTGGTATAACCGTGCCGACAATGCCCTTTACCGGGCAAAAACCGCCGGCAGAAACTGCATCCGTACGGACGGCAGCACTGGAAAAAGGTCTGATCATACAGCGGTCCAGCTCTCCTGGGATGAAGCCTGGGAAAGCGGCAACAAAACCCTCGATAACCAACATCGTCATCTAATAAAAATTGGCGGTGAATTATTGCAGATGTCCCTTGAAACCGCCAAGCCAGAAGCCATCGAGCGAAAAATCGAAAATCTGCTCGATCATGTCATTTACCATTTTGCAAGTGAAGAACATCTCTTGCAGGCTATTGACTATGTCAATACCGCTGAGCACAGCCAGCAGCATAAAGAATTGCTAAAAAAATTCCTGCAGTTAAAAAAGGCGTATGAACAGGGTGATATCAAAGCCTCTTCTCTCTTTTCTTTTCTCATCGATGATGTCATCATCGACCATATTTTGCTGGAAGATAAAAAATTTTTCCCTGTTATACAAAAACATACCAACATATAAAAACACCAGCGGGCATTTGTCCGCTGGTGTTTTACTTTATACTATTTTCCCTATATGCCATTCAAATGACCGGCTCTCCCTTATTTGGGTCCAGCCGTCCGGAATTTATAGGTTGCTGGTGTTTCAGCCACTTTTTCCATAACGGACAGCAGGCCTTTAGCAAAGGTCAGCTTATACGTCCCATAGAGCCAGGTATCATCCGCATCCGTCCCACGAACCGGACTGCCCCAGCTGAGCTTCACCTGGGCTTTTGTCATCCCTGGTTCGACAATCCCATTTTGTATTTTATTCCACACCACCGGATCATCACCAAGTTCAACGCGCGGATCTTGTTGAAATAGCTCATCCTGCCAGGGAGCTGTTGACTGCCAGAAATTCGGTGGCATATTGGTCCAGCTATAGGCAATCGGTAAAATCGCCTTTTGTTCACCAGCTGTGACAACCAGCCAAATCGGCGTTTCTACTTGTTCTCCTATATACACATCGGTAACAGTGACCGGACTGGCAATGCGAATCGGCACAGCCTCCATTATCTTTGTCTCACCAGGAACATAAAACTTGGTTAACGCTCTGACCTTTGGATAAATAATCATACCCACAAAATGATGGCGAGCATTTTCCAAATCCGCTGCGAGGACAAGCCCCGCCAACTGGCCGCGCCGAGTCCGTCCTACCAGCTTTTCCCCAGTATCCTGAACCGTCATGTACACCATATAATCCCGCTGCTCATTGCCAGCGGAAAAACCAATGGTCTCCGTGACCGTGACCTGATGGCCGACATAATTTGCATAAGGCAAACGAACCGACCGGTCTCCATCAAACCCCGCCTGGGCCTGTTCCAGCTTAAAAATCTCGTAACCGGCAGACTGCAACGCCTGCGGCTGCGGCTGAAAGACAAACGAATGCCCGACCCACGATTCAACAGGCAGATTATCCCCCTCTGCCGCCGCTGCCGGCACAAGAGTGCCCGCCCAAACCAGACAAACCACCAAAACCATTTTCCATAAATAATGCTTCACTTAGAGCGCCCCTTTCTGTAAGTAAAATACACGTAAAAGCCGCTACCTTATTTCACCTCCATATCTCAATATCAATTTGCATTATTTTGAATATTTGTTTTATTCATTTCGTATTCTATCACAAGATCTTTATTAAGACAAGCACAAAGCGAGAGACTGTGTCCCCCGCTTTATCTTTATCCGCTATTTGTCGTCAGATTCCGCTCTCCGGCACTGTATATTGCGGCAAAATAATGCTGAACCGACTCCCTCGTCCCAGCGCAGATTCAACTTCAATGGTTCCATGGTTGGCCTGCACAAGTTCCCGGGCAATCGCCAGCCCGAGGCCTGTTCCACCACTACTACGGGACCGGGCCTTGTCCACCCGGTAAAAACGTTCAAAAATCTGTCGGCTGACTGCCGGTTCCAGACCGCAGCCCGTATCTTCCACACAAATTCTGATACGATTATCTGTTGCCAACACTGCGGTCAGACTGACTCGGTTTCCCGGTTCCGTATATTTTATAGCATTGTCCGTCAGTATCCGCACTACCTGCAGCAACTGGTTTTCATTTCCCCAAACAGCAAACTCGCTCTTCAATAATATTTCCAGCACAATTGATTTTTCCTGCGCCGCCGGCTGAAAAACCTGTACTACCCTTTGCAACAGGCTTCTGACATCTACCCGGTCTTTTTCGACAAGCCAGTTATCCTTATCTAGCCTGGCGAGAGTTAATAAATCTTCCGTAATTTTACTCATATAACGAATTTCTTCCTTGAGATCCGCCAATACGCTTTGGGAAAATTCGGTGAGAACATTATTTTTATTGCGTTCAATTGTCTCCACGGCCGCTGTGATGACACTGAGCGGTGTTCGAAGCTCATGTGAGGCATTCGCCGCAAAATCTTTTTGCCGTTCAAATCCCTGCTGAATGGGGACCATGGCTTTATCTGCCATTCTCCGGCCGATATACAGCGATAGCAGTAAGAGAACCACCGCTAAAAACACAAAAAACAACCCCGTTTTAAATAAGAACAGTACAAACGGCAGCACATCCTTGCCGGCATAAAGTTCGCCTAATTTCACTCCACCATCAACAATTTCTTTTTTTGTCATCATATATGCCGCCGGGGTATTGTACCCCTGACGAAAAAACACCTGCAGGCGCACTTCCCCATCAAAAAAATCCTGTCCGGCAATCGCCCGTTCAATATGTTCCACCAAGGACGCTGGAGCATTATTAATCCCCAGCCGCTTTCCCGTCACATCATAAGCATAATAAAACAGATCATCTTTTTCTCCCGTTTTATCATCCTCATCCTCATTTACGCCGGGCATATCGGGCATTCGGTATTTAATCGCACTATGCCATTCTTCGCTTTCTTCATAGGCGAAAACCTGAACAAGCTCCTTTTGCTGAAAATATACACTTCCGGCAAGAAAAATATACAGCAGTATCATCACACCGGTCAATATCGCCGCCAACATAATCGTATAATCTTTTACCAGCGTCTGCCGGTTTTCCTCAAACATCCTGGAGCTCCAGACGATACCCTACGCCGCGGATCGTCTTTATAAAAGAGGGCTGCCCCGGCAAGTCAAGTTTGCGGCGTAAATAATTTATATAGACCTCCAGCGTGTTGGGCATAACATCCCCCTCCATTCCCCAAATGCGATCCAGTAACTGATCCCGGGTGACCGTATTACCAGCATTTATTAGTAAAATTTCCAGCAGCTGATATTCGCGATTCGTCAGTTCAAGTTCCTGCCCCTTGCGCCAGGCCTGCCCATTGCTGCGATTTACACATAGCGGGCCTACCTGCAGCAGCTCTTCTTGAAACTTTTGTTCACTGCGACGCAAAACCGAACGAATACGCGCCATAAGTTCTGCGAAGGCAAACGGCTTTACCAAATAATCATCGGCGCCGGCATCAAGCCCCACCACCCGATCCTCCACAGTATCCCTCGCAGTCAGCATCAGAATTCCCGTTTGGACTTTTTGCTCGCGCAGCTTACGGCAGACATCAATCCCCTCACCATCCGGCATCATCCAGTCAAGAATTACAATATCATATTCGGCATTACTTGCATAATACAGAGCCTCTGCCCCGGACTTTACCCAGTCCGCCGAAAAATTTTCTTCCTCTAGAAAATTTTTAACCAGCCGCCCGAGTTTTTCATCATCTTCAGCTAACAGTGCCCGCATAAAAACCTCTTTCCGCAATCATCACCAGCAGTTGCTTTTACTCTC
>JBOFWE010000371.1:0-1229 GCA_051653465.1 Selenomonadaceae bacterium
CGGTAATCGCCATATTGATGCAAACATCCACCCAGGCGGATAAGTTCCGAGGCATATAAAGACCCCCATTCACACGCAATCATTTGCTGTTATTTTCACTTCTAAACCGCTTTCTGTAATCAAAGACCATGTCAAACAGACCCGTAAACGCAACAATCTGCAAAAAAATCAAAAAAACCATGACAAAAATACCGGTTCGCTGCAGCCTGGACATGCCAAAATGATTGAGCACACACTGCAACAAGGACATCCCCTGAATGAGCCCAAAGAAAGTAGCGAACATATTCACATTGATGGATAACTGATACAAGCCATCAATCCCGCGCGTGCCGCCCCAGTACATGCCGACCAGGCCAAAGGCGTATAAATACAGAAATACCGGCGGCAGCCGCCATTCTGCAAACTCTGGCAGTAATGGTAAATCCCTATGTCCTAAACGGCACAACACCTTATTCGCAGCCCAGTAATTCACATAGGCGGAAAGTATCCCCGCCCCGATTGGAATAAGTGGCAGCATCATCGATATAATTTCCTTAATTGCTCCAACCGTCTGTTCCAGTTCCGCCATCTTGGCGTCACTAAGATTCATACCTCGATACATCACCAAAGAACTGTCCATCCCCGCCTTCATGGCATCAAACAACTTGACCAACGGGTTTATATCCATCAACAGTATCATCAGCACAAGCATTGCGCCATAGCCGACCATAGAGGCAATTCCTGCATACGTAAGCAGCTTTGCTGCCCCCAGCCCCCGGCGATAACCGAGCCCCAAAGTAATCGCTACCGGCGCAAAAGGTATAACTAACCCCACGGCCGCCAAAGGTTGAAGCAGCATTGCCATCAATACTCCCGAAACAGCAACGGCCATTAGCCCCCAGCGCAGCCCATGCCGCACAATCAAAAGTATAATCGGCAACGGCCAGACAATTACTGCGATCCCGCCAATAACCGGAACATACACTCCGATCAACGCCATAACAACGGTAATCGCCGACAAGATCCCGCTTTCCGTCACCGGTTTTATCTTATAATCTGTCATTTCTCCACCCTTTCAACAAAACCCGTATCCATTTAGTATTCTAAACCTCGAGTCCTACTTCCTGCCAAATGGCAAAATATATATGCGGCGGTACTTTTCCCACCGGCTTTTTGCTTCCAGATATTTTTTATTATATACTTATTATAATTAAGACCAGCATTAAAATCAATTATGAGGTGAGAATCAT
>JBOFWE010000372.1:0-1865 GCA_051653465.1 Selenomonadaceae bacterium
GGGGCAACTTTTGTTATCACGAACAGATACAAAAACAAAAACAGCAGTATACCACAGACTAAGGCAATCCACACTGCCATAATATCACCGCCTCCATTCTTCTCCCTGCTTCACATCTCCGACATCACGGTTAAACAAATGCAGCGGAATTGTTATGCCATTGGCCTCGAACTTCTCCATGAATTTCGGCCGGATTCCGGTCGTCTCAAAATCGCCAAGAATCTTTCCTTTTTCATCAATTCCGACCTGATTGAACCGGAACAGATCCTGCAGAATAATGATTTCACCTTCCATATTCTGGACTTCAGTTATATGCGTAATCTTGCGGCTGCCATCGCGAATTCTGGACTGATGAATAATCAGATCGACCGACGAGGAAATTTGATCGCGGATTGCCTTTACTGGCAGATCCATCCCCGCCATAAGCACCATGGTTTCCAGGCGGCTCAGGACATCCCGCGGTCCATTGGCATGTGCTGTCGTCAAGGACCCGTCGTGCCCTGTATTCATGGCCTGCAGCATATCCAGAGCTTCGCCGGACCTTACTTCACCGACGACGATGCGATCCGGACGCATGCGCAAAGCATTGCGGACCAAATCCCGAATCGTGATCTGGCCGGCACCTTCAATATTAGGCGGCCGGCTCTCAAGCGTAACCACATGGTCCTGCATTAGCCTAAGTTCCGCTGCATCTTCAATTGTAACAATGCGCTCATCCGCGGGAATAAATGACGACAAGACATTGAGCGTTGTCGTTTTCCCCGAGCCGGTTCCGCCGGAAACGACGATATTGAGCCGGGCAATAACACAGGCCCGCAAAAAGGCTGCCATGTCTTCGCTCAGCGTGCCAAAGCCGATTAGGTTTTCAATCATCAGTGGTTCCTTGGTAAATTTACGAATCGTCACACATGGGCCAACCAGCGACAGCGGCGAAATAATTACATTGACACGCGATCCGTCTTTAAGCCTCGCATCGACAAGCGGCGAACTTTCGTCGATTCTCCGTCCAAGCGGCGACAAAATTCGTTCCACAATATTCATCAAGTGCCCGTCATCGTGGAACTGAACTTTGGTGAGATGAATTTTCCCCATCCGTTCCACATAAATATTTTTCGGCCCATTGATCATGATTTCCGTTACCGTCTCATCCTTGAGCAGCGGTTCAATCGGGCCCAGTCCAAGGATTTCATCCAGAATTTCCGCTATGATCGCCGCGCGGTCCCCGCGTGGCACTGCAAACGGGTTCTCTTCCAGCACCAAGGCACAGTATGAACTGATAATATTTTCCACTTCGCGGCGTTCCTGCTGTCCGCTCGTCAGTATCCGCTGCTGCTCAAGATTCATATCATCAACAATGCGGCGGTGAATTGCCAGTTTCAGCTCCTGATACTGATCTTCAGATGATACTTCTTTTCGCTCGGCAAAAATCGGTTTCGGCTCTTCTGTACCGTTCTTTTTTCCCAGACGCTCTAATAGTGACATCTTTATTCCTCCTTGCGCATTGTAAGTCTGGCCTGAATCGTTGCCGGCAGCTGCAGGTGCACGCCCCCGCCAAAATCTATGCCATCCCAGGTGCAGTTGGCCGTCGCCGTTGCCGTCACATACCCGGTAACCGGAACATCATTAGCCAGGGAAAAATCGGCTGCACTGGCTGCACTCCAAGTGTAAATATCAGTCATAAACGGGTTGGCAGCATAGCGCGCCCGAATATCTGCCGGGGCAGTTCCGATCGACATCGAACGGACACTATCGCGGGCAATAGCTTGCAGTGCAAGGTAGTCATGGCAAAGCATCGCACTATAGACAAAGCCTATCAGAATAAACATTAAAATCGGTAAAATAAGAGCAAACTCGACGATGGACTG
>JBOFWE010000373.1:0-11985 GCA_051653465.1 Selenomonadaceae bacterium
TATTTTTGGCCGCCTGCCCGGTTAAACTGACCTCGCGTTCATCGCGTTCACGCATAAATGTCAGCTTCGCCAGCACAAGCTGGCGAAACTCCGGCGCCAGCAAAAGCTTCATGCTGATATAAAGGGCTATAAACAGCCAAGAGCCAAAAATATAAAATCCACCGAACTGATACCATAGATTCACGTAGAAATTTTCCTGTGCCATTTTTTCCAGCGGCATAATCATACACGTCAGGATAAACAGCACTAACACTGGCAGCTCATAAAGAAATACTTTCATCACGATTGCATCAAATTTTTTCATTGTTTTTTTCCTCCTCAACCCAAAAAATATCCGAGATATCCTTGGCAAAAAATCTTGCCAACCGGAAGGCAAGCTCTAATGATGGATTGTACCCGCCACCTTCCATAGCTATAATAGTTGCTCTTGTAACACCGATTGCTTTTGCAAGTTGTTCCTGTGTCAAACGCTGCTCCGCCCGCAAAATATGCAATCGGTTCATAATCCTTAACTGTTGTTCTAACTTTCCCATATCAGACTCCTTTCCGCAAAACAAATGTAACATTTATTTTACTTTATGTCAAATATATTTTACATTCAAATTCATAAAAAAGCCGACTGCAGGCAGTCGGCACATCATGTATATATGCAATTTGCTTTTATATGTAGCCGTCTTGCTAAGCCCTATAAAAATCTTTCTACCGAAATATCAGCCAGACTCTCAACGACTTCATCAGCCAGCGACAGATCCTGGGGCCCTGAAGCCGGATTACTGTAGGCAATACAGTACATTCCTGCCTGTTTTGCTGCCGCCACCCCGACCGCGGCATCTTCAATTACGCAGCACTGCGCCGGGTCTTCGCCCAATTTTTGCGCGGCCAGTAAATAGATCTCGGGATCCGGTTTCCCCTGCGTCGTTTCATCGCCGCCAAAAACAGCGTCAAAGCATTCCTTTACCCCGAGTTTTTCCAGCACAAGCTCCGTAACCTCGCGCCCCGTCGAGGAAGCCACCGCCGTTTTTATACCAGCGAGCTTCAATGAAATCAGCAAATCGACGATTCCCTCAATGGGACGAACGGCCGGCTCTTTTTTTAGGATCTCAAGATACAAGCGGCGCTTGCATTCGAGTAACTCGGCTGCGTCAAGATTTTCCAGCTGCTGCTTTTTTAAGGTCTCTTCAAACAATGCCCAGCTTGTCCGGCCCATATAGGAAAACAACTCTTCCTCCTCGAAGGGAATTCCATACTGCCGAAACGTTTCTACATTTGTAAGATAATGAATCAGTTCACTGTCTGCAATTACGCCATCCATGTCAAAAATAAGCGTCTTCATCCGCATCCCCCTGTAGCTGATTATTCCTTGTTTCCGGCTGGAATTTCACCATTTCCTCAGTCCAGCCATCACTGTCCCTTATTATATAGGATAGGGCCTCTATCTTTCAATCATTTTTTCCTAGGCAAAGCTTCCTATTTTTGCAGTTTCAGTCTTACAGGGAAATCTCCGCCGTAAAGGCTACTACGGCCCGGCCTTCAATCTGCACCTTAGACGGGTGTCCGTTTTGAACGTCTACCCTAACCAGCATCTCACCCGCCCGGCCAATCGCTTCTCCCTGGGCAGCCCGAAAAGAAACCGCTCGCTCCTGACTAAAAATTTTCTTATGTTCAACCAGATATGCCCCCAGCGGCCCATTGGCATTTCCCGTCACCGGATCTTCCGCAATTCCAATCGCCGGGGCAAACATTCGCCCATGAACCAATATTTCTTCTTCCGGCGAAAGGGTAAATACATAAAAGCCATTGCAGCCGATTCGCCGGCTCAGTGCTGTCAGCCGCTCAAGGGAAGGCGTCAACGCATCGAGCCGAGCCCGCCTGGTAATTCCCAGCATCACCTTGGAATGGCCGGTCGAAACGATCTGCACCGGATAATCCTGCAGGCAATCCGTTTCCTTAAGCCCCATGGCTGCGAGAAGTTCCTTTCGTTCTGCATCATCTAGCACCGGGCCGAATTCAATGGAGCCTTGCGTCATCACAATTTTATAGTCCCCATTTTCAGCGATAACATCTACCGGCAGCAACCCCGCACCAGTTTTTTGGCAAATCTGATACGAGCTCTTACATTTTTTCTGCAAAGCCCAGGCATAATGAGCGGCAATCGTGGCATGTCCACAAATCGGCACCTCCCGGGTCGGCGTGAAAAACCGCACCTCTAGCATCTCTTCCTTTCCTGCAGGGGGGAAAATAAACGCCGTCTCCGAATTGTTGACCTCCCGGGCAATCTGCTGCATCTGCCCGGCCTCCAATCCGCTTGCATTTATTATCACTCCGGCCGGATTGCCGCGAAATTTCTCCGTCGTGAACGCATCAATCTGATAATACCGATACCTATGTCTCATCAAAAGACCTCCTCCACCTATGCTTTCTTGCCTTGCTCTTTCTCAAGGATTATAATACCTTTAAACAGACCTCACAAGAACGCACTTTTTTATCAGATACTAACTGTTTGGTTAGGAGGACCTTATCTTATGGAAGACACTCCCCGACGGCGATTGCCGGCAAGAACCCGGCGCGACTTTGACTGTTCTATTGGCTTTGGCATGGCTGTGATCGGCAGCAAATGGCGCGCGATCATTTTATGGCACATACTAAAAGACACGCCAATCCGCTATAGCCAGCTCAAGCAGCATATTACGGCAATCAGTCATAAGATATTAGCCCAGGAGCTAAAACAACTGGAAGCGGACTGCCTCATCACGCGGACCGTTTATCCGGTAATCCCCCCCAAGGTTGAATACAGCCCGACCGAAAAGGGTCTGGCCTTGCAGCCGATACTGACGAGCCTTTGTGCCTGGGGGAAAAGATACCGCCAGCCATGATCCTGCACACGCCTGTGTTATTGCTCAGGCATTTTTTATTTAGACAACAGCGAAGCTGTCTTGCGTTCCAGCACAAGCAGGGTATCGAGAATTTTATCTACATGAATTTGCGTGGTATTAAAAAGTGGAATGCCAAACTGGCTCGTCTGAGGCAAAATCAAGGGCAGCTCAGTACAGCCAAGGATGACGCCTTCCACCCCATTCTCGTCCATCATATTCTTAATAACCTTTAACAGACCGGCCCGCGTTTCGTCAAGAAAAATCCCCTGTTCAATTTCCGTCATCAGCTTATCCTGGATATAATCCTGTTCCGCGCCCGAGGGAAGAACGAGCATCATCTGATCAGGGGCACAGCGCTGTTGATAAAAATCATTCTGCATGGTAAAGCTTGTTCCCATAAGGCCTGCGCGCTTGATTCCACATGCCTTCAGATGCTCACAGGCTGCATCCACAATGCTAATTAAAGGAATCGGCGATGCCGCCTGCAAGCGCGAAAAAACAACATGCGGTGTGTTGGCAGAAATAAAGCCAATGTCGGCGCCGCCTTTATGCAAAACCGCGATGCCTTCCAGCAACCAGTCCGTAAGTTCCTGCCATTTTTTTGTGTCCACCAAAGCAAACAGTTTTTGTACGGACATGCTGTAAAGCAAAATCTCCGGGGTATCTATACTGTTTTTTCTGACGCGATACCCATCAATGAGCAAACGATAATACTCGAGGGTAGATTCCGGGCCAAAGCCACCAATCATGCCGATTCTGGTCATACGTGTATTCCTCCCTGTTTATATTTTCTTTACAGTTTAACAACTTTTCTCATTTTTTACCACAAATATAGACCATATGTCTTTTCGTACCGAAACCATTAAATAATTAACCCGTCAGAAATTCATCAAAAAACTCACTATAAGGAGCGAATTCTATGCATATTTCTTTTGATCTGACCCTCACCCGCAGAAAAAAGCTGTTGGCAGGCGTCCTGCTCGTCCTCCTGGCACTGCTTGGCGGCTGGTATTACTACTGGACCAAGACCCCCACTTACTCACTGAAGCTGATCCAGGAATCCGTACAACAGCACGATATTGAAAAGTTCAAAAAACATGTCGATCTTGACAGCCTCTCGTCCCGCCTTGTCGATGATATCGTCGGCGATGCTGTAACGGGTGAAAAGAATGCCTTTGCCGCCGGCATCCTGCAGCTGGTCAAACCGGCCGTCATCGGCATTATCAAGGAAAAAGTCATCTATTATGTTGAAAACGGCGACAAACAAAAAAGTGAACCGCCCGCCGACGGAAAAAAGACCGCCGAAAAAACCTCGGTGCAAATCGACAACACCGTCGACCAAAAGCTCAAATTTTCAAATCTCGAATACAAGAAAGTCGCCTTCACCGAAAAAGATGGAAAAACTGCCACCGTGGGCATCGAGCTTTTCGACAAAGAACTGCAGCAAAGCTTCACGCTGCAGCTTAAAATGCGGGAACTAGCCGACGGTACCTGGCAGCTGATGGATATTGCAAATTTTAAGGATTTTCTCAAGGAACGCGAAAAAGCAAAATATGCTTATTACACAGCGCCGCCCACAGCACCAGCCCCGCTTGAAGTCAGTGACACGCAGTACAATGAGGGCATCTGCACGCTGGCTTATCCAATGGTAAGCAGTCCCGCCCGGCCAGAGGCTGCAGAAAAAATCAATTCCCTGCTTCAGGACCGGATAAACCATGCCATTGAGCAGGGAACTAAGCTGGCACAGTCAAAACAGTATGGCTCTGCCCCCTATTCCGTTATGCTTAAATATAAAATTCAGGTCAACGACGGCAAACTGCTCAGCATAGTTTTCGACCACTATACTTACTCCGGCGGGGCTCATGGATTCCCCTCCCGGCAGGGAATGGTCTTTGACGCCATCACCGGCAACCTGATGAACTGGAATGACCTCTACCCAAACCTTGATGAGTCTAGAATTAAAAACCTGAATCAGGCGGTCATAGAGCAGAGCAAAGCGCAGGGCAAAGTCATCTTCACCCCGTTTAAAGGGCTGAAGGAGGATAAAATCCCCGCTTTTTATGTCAATGAAAATTATAAACCTGTTGTAATTTTTCAGCCGTATGAAATTGCTCCCTACTCTTCCGGCATCCTCGAATACGAACTGCCAGACAGCGTCTACAAGCTCTGATATATCTATAGAAACTCAATCCGAAACAAGCAAGAGGTGCATAACCATTTTGTTATGCACCTCTTGCTTGTTTTTGCTTTATGTGGTCAAACCTGCGCAAAGCTGGCAGCAATCCCTTAAATCCGGTTGCTGCGCCGCCAAATCTTCATGGTTTCAGCCTGCTTGATCAATTCATCGCGAAAATCCGGATGAGATATGCTGATAATGCGTTCCGCCCGTTCCCAGGTGGAACAGCCGGCCAGGTTCACCTTGCCCCATTCCGTTACCAGATAATGCACCTGCGTGCGCGGCACGGTCACAATACTGCTTGGCGGCAATGCCGGCACAACCCGGGATGCTGCCTGGCCGGTCTTTCTATCCTCAAAGGCCGAACGGAAACAAATAAAGCTCTTCCCGCCGTTTGAAAGATACGCCCCCGTGACAAAATCAAGCTGTCCGCCCGTGCCACTGATCTGACGGGTCCCTGCCGATTCCGAGGAAACCTGCCCGTATAAATCGACTTCCACACAATTATTGACCGAAATAAAATTGTCGATCTGGGCAATAACTTTGGGATCGTTCGTGTAATTCGACGGATACGAGGCCAGACTCGGATTGCGGTCAACCCAGTCATAGAGCTTTTGCGACCCCATACAAAATGTCCAGGCACCCTTGCCCTTATCCCAGGATTTGTATTTATTTGTAAGCTTGCCTTTCTCATGCATGGTCAGATAGGCATCCACCAGCATTTCCGTATGCATGCCCAAATCCCGAACATTGGAATGCGCAATCAGATCGCCGACCGCATTGGGCATCCCACCGATCCCCAGCTGAATGGTGGCCCCATCGGTGATTTCCTCGACGATATAGCGGGCAACCTGGGTATCGATTTCATCTGCCGGTGCACTTGGCAGCTGTGCCAGCGGAATATCCCCTGCCTCGACGATATAGTCAACCTCCGAGATATGGATGCCTTCCTCCTGCCCACCGGCAGCATAGGGCAAGCAGTTGTTGACCTCCACAATAACAATTTTTGCCGTTTCTAAAATAGCCTTTGTGGCGGAGTTGGTCAGGGAAAAATTGAAAAATCCGTGCTGATCGATCGGGGCCACGGAAATCATCGCCACATCAACACTTACCTCCTGGCGATAAAACATCGGTTTGTTGCGGTAGAGCATCGGAATGTAATTGCACAGATTGCGGTCATGAAGCTGGCGTTCATACCCACTAAAATGCCAGCTTGCATAGGTAAATGTTTCCCGCTCAGGATCACAGGCAACCACCTGCCGGGGAGCTAGCGCCAGCCCCCCGCGAATCTTTACATCCTGCAGCTCCCCCTTGCGTTTGGCTAGTGCGGCATCGAGCAAGATTGGCTGTCCCATGCCAAAGCCAAAATCCACCCAGTCACCGGACTGCACCACCTGCACTGCCTGTTCCGGTGTAACCACTTTTCCTTGATATTCATTTGTCAGCTTCAATATATCATCTCCCTCAATTATGTACTTGTAAAATGGCCGTTTTCAAAAAACACGGGCCAGCAAGAACAACGTTCCTGCCGCAAATTCCATAGCAATGCAAAATCGTTTCATTATTCTGAAATCAAATCTGTTTACTGATGCAGATTCATCACATACGTTCCTATTTCCTGCCACAGCAAAGAAACAAACACGCGGATCTTCCTCTTTCGATTTGGCGTTTTCAAGGTAATTGATATTATATTATCATAATTAAGTTCCTGTCAAGCAATATACTTAGCAAAAAGAGTGGCCGCTTACCAGCGCGCCACTCGAGCATCCTTTTATTGCGGACGCTTCCCCTGCCGACAAACAGCTGCTTTATTTTTTTCCCCCTCGCCCAAAGCCAGCGAGGTAAAAAATTGCCGCCAACACTACTACCATAGCCGAAATCATATACATCCACTGATAACCAACCTGCAAGGAAATCAGGCTAAGTCCAAGGGCCCCCAGCCCGACAAAGATATCCAGCGACCAAAAGTATGTGGCCGTCGCCACGCCCGCCCGGACTGCCGGCGAGCTCTGAATCGCGATCGTCTGAAAGGCTGGGCTCAGGGCGCCAAAACCCGCCCCAAGAACAGCGGCAGCGGCAAACATGCCGCCACTGCTGCTACTGCTCCCCAGGAGTATAAGTCCGGCAGCAAACAGGGCAAACCCGGGATAAATCACCGCCCCCGCCCCGATCCGGTCAAAGGCACGACCAACCAAAGGCCGTGTGAGAACAATCACCAGAGCAAAGGCCGCAAAAAACATGCTGGTCATCGTCTCAAGCCCCAACGTCTTGAGATAGAGTGGGATAAAAGTAATCACACCAGCATAGGAGAAAAATACCATCCCGCCCAAAAGCGCTGTCGGCACGGCCTGCTTTTCAATAAAATCAGCCAGGCTATGCCCCCGCTTTTTCTTTTTAGCCGGAAGGACAATTTCCGGCGGCAGTTGCGAGCGGTTACTGACCCAAAAAGTCACCCCCGCAATAATTGCCAAAAATGCAAACAGCAGCCGGGGACTGAAGCCCAGCAGCAGCAAGCCTAAAAAAGGTCCCAGCACCATGGCAAAATTAGAAAAAACCGCAAAATAGCCGATGCCTTCGCCTTTTCGTTCATCCGGCAACACCATCGTCGCCAAAGCCGCCGCCGCAGTCGTCCCCATGGCAAATACAGCCCCGTGCACGAGACGCAGTGCTAAAATCAGTGGAAGACTCGAAATGAAATTAAACAACAGCATCAGTGCCAAAAACACCCCGGTCGCCCCCAGCAACAGTTTTTGCTTATTGTACGAATCAATCCATTTACCGGCAAACGGGCGACAGCATACGGTTCCCACCTGAAAAAACGTCATAGCCAGTCCGGCCTCAAAATCCCCGCCATGCAGGCTCTCCATGATAAAGAGCGGCAGCGTTGCCAGCAGCACATACTGCGCCATATACTGAAAAAAGCTGCTCACTCCCATTGCGATAAATTCTGCTGTCCACAACCGTTGTCTTCCCATAGCAAAAATCCTTCCCTTACCTGTACCTGGTACTACTTATCGTATATTCTTTAAATGTCCGGCAACAGCCCCCGGACAAAAACGAAAACTGCCCACACTGCAGGCAGTTTTTGATCTCTTATTTTTAAAAGATGCCGTTCGTGGCTAAGCTCCATGATCCGGCAGATATGTTTTTAATTATACGTCGTTTGCGGAAAGGATTCAATCCCGCAAAAGATTTTTCGCCACTGCTGGCCGGGTCTTAAAAAATCCTCACACAATTACCGCCGGCCCGCTTGGCTTCATAAAGAGCTTCATCCGCCCGCTTTAGCAGGACTTCAATCGATGGATCGGACTTTTGCCGCATCGCTGCGCCGATGCTCGCCGTCAGTTTTATTGACTGATCCAGTCCCAGCCGAATATCGAGCCTTTCAAGTTCCCTGCGGATGGACTCAGCAAGTTCAAAAACTACCTTTTCCTCTGTCTCCGGCAGTAAAATGACAAATTCATCCCCGCCATAACGGCAAAAAAAGTCCTGCTCGCGCAAAATCCGGGCACAAACGCCCGAGAACTCGGTCAACGCCATATCTCCCGCCAAATGACCGTAGAGATCATTGATCCCCTTGAACCGGTCCAGATCGGTAATTAAAAGTGCCCCCGGGGAAGCTTCACTGAAATTCTTCAGCAAATCCTGCGCCCGCTCCTGCAGAATATTTCTGTTATAGGCCCCCGTCAGCGGGTCTGTCGTCGCCTGCAGCTGCAGGCCGTCAACCAGTCGCGAAAAAGACGTGATATCATGCAGAATCATCATATAGCCGATCTGCCAACCGCCATCATCATGAAGATCTACCCGGCGGATCTGATAGCATTTTTCCATTTCCCCCTGGTGCCGGCATAAAGTTTTAACCGACCCTGGCGGCATCTCGAACGCCGCCAGCATTTCCCGGTAGGGGGAAAACGCCTTCGCCCCGTCATGCCCTTTTATACTATCCTTCAGCTCTGGAAAAACGCGCTGACCGGCGGCATTAAAATCTGCCAGCCGGCCCTCGCGATCAAACACAATAATGGCGTCTTCCAGCCGCTGAAATATCAGTTCCTGCGCGATCGGGGCTACAGCAAACAGCTTGAGCGTTGAAATCGCCCAGCCATACAAGGCCCCCGGCACGAGAAAGGCAATCGGCATGGGATCGAGCCCCCAGGGACTGGCACCAAAAATATAGATAAGCACCACAAGCCAGGGAAACAGCGAGCTGATAAAAAAGGCAAAGGCCTGCTGCTGTTCCTGCGGATGCACAGCCTTTTTCCACTGGCGGATATACAGGATATTTCCGACCACCGCTGCCACATTGATAAACACATTATGAAAAACATACCATATTCCAGGGGTAAAGGCAGCCACCGGAAAGGGTGCCGCCGGATTGAGATGCAGATCCATATAATACAAATTATGAAATTCCGAGGTATTGCTAAAGATGACACTCAGCATCGATACGACGATCAAAGCTACCTGTAACAGCGGCCAATGACGCCACTGCGTCCTGGTATGACAGACGGCCAGCATAATCCAGGCGGTAGGAATAAAAGCGATTCCCAGATTTTCAATATGGAGCCAAAAATAAATCATCGGCAGCGTATTGCTGGCAAGCTCGCAGGCATAGCCAAAGGCATAAACAGCCACCGAAACCGACAAAAAAAGTACGGCCCGGCTCAGCGCAACCCGGCGCCGACGCCAGGCCAGCAAAGCTATCGAGCAAAAAAACAGTGCACTCAACGAGCTAAGCGCAATTAAGCTCATTCTTGCCAAATGCAAGCGATCCCCTTCCTTCAACGCACATTTACCCATACATCATATCTTAATACAGTACTTTATCTGCGTTGAAATCTCCTGCCGTCCTTGACAAAATCGCAAAATTTATTTTTCAGTTCAAGAAATATACGGGCGTGTATCGAGCTGTAAAAGCTCAGCAATAACCGCCGGATCCTCCGCAATGCTGATAAAAGCAAACGCAAATACAGGATATTTTTTATAATCAACTTTTCTCAGCTCCAGCAGATTACTGAAGTTTGCTGCATAAGCCGGATAATCAACTTTTTTGACATCTTGAAACCGAACGTCTCCCGGGACATCGCCGACGACAATGCAATACAAGGCTTTATCCTCCTGGCATAATATCCGATCCCAGTCAGGACGCTTTTGCTGCAAATACATTTCATATACATTTATCCCATATGCATAATGGGCAATATCCGTGGTGCACCAGCCGGCAAAGCGCATCGGATTTACTTCGATCGGTATCACCTGCCCAGATTCATCAACCCGAACTTCCATGTGGATTGGAAAACTAGCGATTTTCCCCACCGCTCCGATAGCCGCCAATAGCTCACTAAATTTCGCCAAGTGCTTTTTGACAATTTTTCTGGAGGTAAAGTACAGCCGGTCACTGACATCCCCATTGGAAGCAAAGGGATGTTCCAATATATTTAAGATTACCGGCTCCCCGTGGCTGTCATAATAAGCATCTATAGCATATTCACTGCCTGTGATGAATTCTTCGATAATAAATTTTGAAGCATTCATAACCTCCAGCGGATACAGCCCTCGTACCTTGTCCATTTCCGCTTGGATTGAGAGTACAATATCGTTCCAGTCCCGGTCCGCCTCTACCTTATACACACCCATGCTAAAAAAACCGATGGCCGGCTTAATGATAAACGGTTTTTTAATTTTACTCGTATCAAAAGTTGCCAAGTCCTCATATGCAACCTCGGCAAACGAAAATTCCGGGTACAGTCTTTTTACCAGCTTGCGAAACTGGACCTTATCCTTGAACAGCTCAATCATCGCCGGAATTTCGGTATCTTTAAAGTTACGGCTGAGCCAGGAAAAAGAGTTCTCCGAGTTGCAATACAAGGCCAGGGGAGATTTTTTTTGCGCCATCGCGACAAATTCCTGTTCTGGCAGGGCAGGAAACCCGGCCGTCATCGACTTGTCCGGTGAACAGTCTACTACCGGAATGTCAAAATCCTCTGCTGTTTTTAGCAAAAACTGAGAAACATACGGTTCATTCAAAATAATCATACTCTGCAACCTCCAATGTAAAATGATTTTCCCTGCCGGATGATACGATTCCCCGGAGCCAGACAAAAATACAATGCAAGCCTGATTCGTCAGCAGTTCAACGGCTTGTCGATGTATGCGTTTCATGCTATCATGATAGAAATCATTTGTAAAATTGATATTTTGCAAACAAGTCATCAAAAATAATGATGGAGAAATTTATGGAAAACAGAAATCTTTATACCTTCCAGCGAGTCTGTACGCTCAGCAGCATCACCAAGGCCGCCGAGCAGCTCGGCTACGCCCAGTCCACAGTTACCACCCAAATCAAATTGCTGGAAAGCGAACTCGGCGTAAAACTATTTGAGCGCTATGGGAACACGCTTCGCATCACAGCCCCCGGTGAAAAGCTTCTCGCCTACAGCAACGAAATTTTTAAAATCACGGAAAAATTTATGGGAACGTTGCACACGGGCGAAGCGATTACCGGCACATTGCAAATCGCCGCGGCCGATTCTCTCTGTATGACAGTTCTGCCAGCCATCTTGCAAAAATTTATGGCAAACTATCCGGCAGTAAAGGTCCGCATCCTGTCAGCCGGCGCCGAGGATGCCAAACAGCTATTGGCAAGCGGCCAGGCCGATATTGCCTTGGTCCTTGATTTTGCCAAACCGCCGCCCGAACTGCTGCTCCTGAAGCAACAACCGGTAGCCATTCACTTTTACACAGCGGCCAGAACAGCCTCCGCCCCGGCTGAAATCCAGCTTAAAGATCTGGCCTATAAGCGATTTGCAGTAACCGAACCAGCCTGTAAATACCGCAGACAGCTGGACGCTTTCTGGGCAGAAAACGGCATAGAACCTGTCATTTTGCTGGAAAGTTCCTCCACGGAGGCGCTGATTAAAATCGCCGCCAGCGGTCTTG
>JBOFWE010000374.1:0-1533 GCA_051653465.1 Selenomonadaceae bacterium
GTCAGGTCTGGTGCCGTATCTGGTCCAGACATATCCAGTTTTAAATCTACCGATGGTGACGCTTAACCTTTATGTGATTCAGCTTTCTTTTGGATTTGTCTTTGAACCGAATCTCATGAGTATTTTTGGGGTGATCATCGCCATGTTTTTATTTCGCAAATATTAAACTGGCTAAAGAGAGGAGCGGGGATTTTGATTATATTGGCTTCGGCATCTCCAAGACGGCAGGAACTTTTGCAGCAGATCGGCTGCACTTTTCGCTGTATGCCCAGTGATGCCTGTGAGATTGATCGTCAGGATATATCGCCGCAGGACCTCGTGATACATAATGCCCGGCTTAAAGCCGTTGCTGTTTCTGGCTGCCAATCCGACTTACCGGTACTGGGGGCGGATACGGTGGTCTGCCTCGATGGGAAGATTTTCGGGAAACCTGCGGATTCTCTGCAGGCACGGCAGATGCTGCAGGCACTGTCTGGCCGCTGGCATGAGGTCTGCACGGGGATTGCGCTGGTCAGTAAAGGGGAAATATGGACGGATGCGGTTACAACTCGCGTCCGCTTTGCCGAACTAGAGGATGCTGTTATTGAACGTTATGTGGCTAGCGGTGAGCCCGATGATAAAGCTGGAGCGTATGCGATTCAAGGAGCGGCGGCAGCCTTTATTGAAGGAATTGAAGGCTGTTACAGCAATGTAGTCGGATTACCGCTTGCACGGTTGACAAAACTGGCAAAGAAAGCTGGTATCGATCTGCGATGATCAAAGCGACGATGGTACGTGATCTGCCACAGGCAGAACGTCCGCGGGAAAAGCTTTTATCTGAAGGCCCGCGGGCCCTAACGAACGCAGAACTTTTGGCGATTTTACTGCGAACGGGAACGAAGGAGGAGTCGGTTCTTCATTTAGCCGAACGAATTTTGTCTCGGTTTAAGGAAATGGGAATTGCTTCGCTAGTAAATGTATCACCGCTTGAACTCAGTGAGATCAAGGGGATTGGTCCGGCAAAGGCCTTGACGATTTTGGCGGCTATTGAGTTTGGCCGTCGGATTGGGACCAAGGCTGCTGAACAGCGCCAGACAATTCAAGGGCCGGAGGATGTTGCCGCCTGTGCTATGCCGCGTCTGCGGTATCAGACGAAGGAATATTTTTTAGTGCTGCTATTGAATATGAAAAATCAGGTGCTTTCACTGCAGACGATATCAGTGGGCAGTCTGAGTGCCTCGATTGTTCATCCGCGGGAAGTGTTTCAGGCGGCAATTCGTCAATCTGCTGCTGCTGTGATATTGATTCATAATCATCCGAGCGGAGATCCATCGCCAAGTCAGGAAGATATAGCGATCACGGGTCGCCTCGTTCAAGCTGGTAAGTTGATGGATATTCCGGTGCTTGACCATGTCATCATCGGGGATAATAAATATATTAGCTTAAAAGAAAAAGGTATGGTAAAATAGGCTTGTTTAATGGTCTTATATTGAAGGGAGTTTTTAGGGAAAATGTGGAATCTTTTTGGTGGTCTGTCGCATGATATGGGTATCG
>JBOFWE010000375.1:0-3956 GCA_051653465.1 Selenomonadaceae bacterium
AGGTCGAGCCAGAAGATGTTTTTCACGCCGGACTCTGTGCGCTCGTTGATGATCAGCGTATTGTTTTCAATGCCGACACAAAGATAGTGGGTTCGGGCTTCATCCGCCCGCAAATAGAGACGCTGGCTGCCGAGCTTGTTTCCCTTCAGGCTGACGGACAGTTTCAGATCCTCCGGCAATGCCTGCCGCAGCTCCAAGAGCCCGGTTGCCAGCGGCTGCGATGTCAAAATCACCGTCTCTTTCTTGAATTCCGCAGCGCCCGCCAAGAGCTGCCACTTCGTCAGCCGGGCTTCATCCCCGCTGACAAAACTGACCGGCTGCTGCGTATCGTATTTAATCCGCATCAGCAGATGATTGACCGGCCAGAAGGGCTGCGGCTGCATCCGCGTCAGATCGTAGAGACTGCTGTTGCGCTTATTAAAGCAGCTGCCCTCGCGATTGAAATTCATCGCAAACAGGCTTTGTATCCAGTAACCGTTGACCGCACTGACAGCATTGTCATTGCCAAAGGTGCCGGTATTGGAGTGCATCAGCGTGTACAGCCGCGGCACATAGCCAAGTTCACTGCTGTAGACATCGCGCAGTTTTTCATAATCGTAACCGATGCGTTCCTTCATCCGCAGGTAGCTTTCCTGCGGGATGCCGCTTTCATCGCGCAGATAATCCATCAGATAATGGTTGTAGCTGCGCCCGAGGAACGGCGAAAGCATCGCATAATGCAAGGGATCAAGTTCCCCGAGAAACCGGTTGTAGCGGTCATACACATTGATGAATTCCAGCCGGTAGCCATTGGTTCCCATTTCCCAGTACCCGGTACGTTCCAACTCTTTGAGCTGAACCGGCATCAAAAACTTTACATCCCGGCGGGAAAACTTTTCCGGATAGGTCTGCATCGTCGCCTTGAAATTCAGCTGTTCCAGCACCGATGAGGCAAAAATCGCCGTATCGGTCCGCCCGTCCTCAAACAGCAGGAACAGGGATTTTTTCGGCAGCGGCTTGCCCGACAGATAATAGTCGAGAATATCCTGCTGCGTGACCGTCACATAGCCCTGTCCCGCCAGAGCTGCCAGCTGTTCTCTGAGCACATCGATCCCGATCAGCTGCGCATCGCTGTTTCTGGCCACCCCGAAGTACGACAGGGCGATAAAGCCCTCGTCGCCGACGGCAACGTCAGGCCGCTGCTGCCAGGGGCGATAGTCCTTCAGGATAAAGAGGCCAATGACAATCATATAGGCGAGGACGGCCAGAATCACAATTTGCAGGAAAATCCGTATTTTTTTGCGTTTGTTCTTGCGGTCGGTGAAGTTTTTATCTGCTAAATTCATGATTTTTGCCCTCGTTTTCTTTCCGCCGCCGCGACATCTGCCGGAGTCATGCGTGTCCCCCAGGTTGGCTTCCAGAAGGTAAACCAGGCAATCGGCATCTGCCAAAGAAGGACGACTTCATAGTACAAGCAAAACCATATCCCAAAAATCCAGGTTGTGCTCTTGCGCAAAAACAGCTGGGCCATGCTCATCATAAGTGCCATCAGTGACATTCCGACGAGAAAAGTCAGCGGAAACACCCTATGTGTCAGCGGAATATAGATCAGATTGTAAACGACAATGACCGGGGCCAGAATCGGCACCAGCAGTCCCATGTAAAAGGACAGGGACATAAACGGTTCCTTGCGCCACATGAACAGCCCCGCCAATACCGATTCCCTGAGCCAGGAGCGTTTCCATCGCATCTGCTGGCGCAAAAACTGGTCATAGGTATTGGGGACAATCGTCTGGCAGATGGCCGTATCCTGATAGCCGGTGCGGTTATGCCGCAGGATGAAATTCGTCAGGCTGCGGTCATCACCAAAGGTCGCTTTCTGCCCCAGGAATTTTTGGTTGCGCCATTTGTCCATGTATTTGAGCACAAGATCGCGGCGATAGCACGACAGCGGTCCCGACAGGCAGGTCACGGCGTCAAAATATCCCTCGGCAGCCTTCATGATCCGGAAGGATATATAGTAGCGTACGGCCTGCATCTTCGTCAGCGTATTCGTATAGGTGTTGGCAACATCCGTCCGCCCGGAAACGCCGCCCATTTCGGCATCACAAAACGGCTGCACGATATTGCGCACGGCAAACGGGTCGAGGATGCTGTCCGAGTCGACAAAGACCAAGAGCTCATGGCGGGCGGCCAGCACCCCGGCAGCCATCGCCTCACGCTTGCCGCCGTTTTCCGCCTGCACGATGCAGCGCAGCCGGTTGTCAATTTCATAGCGCTGTTCCTGCGTCCGCAGGCGACCGATGACCGCCTGGATTTTTTCCACCGAATGATCCGTCGAGCCGTCGTCGACAACGATGACCTCAAGCTTATCGAGCGGATAGTCCTGATTGATACAGCCGAGAATCGTCCGTTCAATCCATTTTTCCTCATTGAAGCAGGGAATAATGACGGTTACCCCGGGCGTAAAATCAGGGTTAATCGGCGTCGGCCGGTAAAAGGCCCCGAATAAATAGCGCGTCAGCAAAAAAGTACTCGCCAAAATACTGTAGAAATACAACATTTTATTAAACTTGAAATAAATAATGCTCTCCGTGCGCATTAAGACGACAATGCCGACGATCAGGAACAAAAACAGGGAGGATATCGTCAGCATGTAACGGTAGCGGCGACGCGCGGCATACTGGGCCAGCGTTTCAACAAAGGCCAGTCCGAATACTACATCGCCCTCACCAAGTTGCGCCTGACGAATGACCTTGGCCCCGATGTCGACATACATCTCATAGCCTTCCGGCATCGAGCCCTGCGGAATACTAAACTTCAGCTGCAGGCGGGCACAATCCTTTATGCGGTCAACAAACTCCGCCTTCACTTCAATCAGCATGCCGGTTCCCGAAATATCTTTTCCCCTGACAGCACAGACCGTTTTACTGCCATTGGCAGCGATGATCTGCAGCTCTACCGGATAATCGACAAGATAACGCTGCCCGGCAGCTTCCGTCTCACTGATTTTCTGAAAATCCCGTATCTCCTCCTGCTTTAAATCGGTACGACGCCGGTCGACATTTGAGCGCAGACCTTGCCGGTCGGGAACTCTGGACAAGGCCCTCCGGTCACCTTTCATTTCCGGAATGATGTCAGCGGACTCCTCGTCACTGGGGCCCAGCGGCTTTTTTTCAAGTTCGTTCATGCTCATCATCCCTTTCCGGTGAAATAAGATTGTGAATGTGACTGCGGTCAAACTGTGAATACCCGTTCTTGAGATAATCCGACAGCCGTCCCACCCTGAATTTAAGCGGATCGCCGGCTGGACGCAGCTCATTGGCCGTCAGCAGCACGTCAAGCGCCCGGGCCGTGTACTTCGGGCTGGCACTCATGTGCATGACGAGAATTGCCCCGCGATTGATGCCTTTATCCGAATAGATACCGGTTTGCAGCCGGTCAAGCATCTCATTGATTGACCCGGCATTGTAGTCGCGTGTCGCATACGAGCCACAGACAATATACTGATAGCCGGCATCAAACAGGCACTCAAGCCCCATGCGACTGACATCCATGGTTTTGGACCGGAAAAATCTTGTCAGGGCATAATGGCCATTTACCGACTGATCGCCGACAACCGCTACCAGCTTTTCATAGGATTTTCTGATATCAGCCATATATTTCTCCCGCATCTGCGCCTCCTCTGTTTTTGAGTTATAGGCTGCCATCGGCAGATGGGCATCGCTGTGGCTGGCTATTTCATTGCCGCCCTCGCCAATCGCCCGCAGCAAATTCGGATTGTTTTTGACGTTCTGGGTGATGACAAAAAAGGTTCCCGTCACCTTATGCTTGCGCAAAACATAGAGCAGCTTGTTTATCGAATCATCCATGCCCCAGTCATCAAAGGTAAAAAATATCACCGGGTCCGTGGTATGAATCCGTCCGGTATTGTCAAACCGCCGCATCTCACTGCGTGAAAAGCCGGTCATGCGGTC
>JBOFWE010000376.1:0-1902 GCA_051653465.1 Selenomonadaceae bacterium
TTTGTTTAACCGTGATGTCGGAGATGTGAAGCAGGGAGAAGAATGGAGGCGGTGATATTATGGCAGTGTGGATTGCCTTAGTCTGTGGTATACTGCTGTTTTTGTTTTTGTATCTGTTCGTGATAACAAAAGTTGCCCCGGCAAATCAGGTGAGGGAACGTGTCCAGCGGCTCCAGCGGGTGCGCCCGATTGATGAGCAGGCCCGGGTGGAAAGTGAAAATTTGGATAAGCCGTTCAGCGAGCGCATCGTGTTGCCATTCTTCCGCGAAATGGAAGAACAACTGATTCGACTGGCGCCGGGACGAATTTACAAAATGCTGGCGATTCGGATCATGCGGGCAGGAAAACAAAACATCTGGAGCGTCAGCGCCTTTGTATCCTTTTGGATGCTGTCTTCCGTTGGATTTATGGTGGTCGTAGCTTTTTTTGCTTTCTATGTCAAACACATGGTCTTTGTCCGGGGCTTTGCCCTGGTTATTTTAGCCCTGATCATCGGGGGGACACTGCCGATTGTTTTTCTTGACGGACTGATTGCCAAACGGCGGCTGTTGATGCTCAAGCAGCTGCCGGATGTACTCGATATGCTCTGTGTCAGTGTGCAGGCCGGCCTGTCCTTCGACGGGGCCATGACGAAACTTGCCGATAAAATGCATGGGCCGCTGATCGATGAATGCCGGAAAATGCTGCGGGATGTCCGGATGGGTATGACAAGAAAGCTGGCTCTGACGAATATGGCAGAGCGCTGCAATATCCAGGATATTCACCTTTTTACAGCGGCGGTTATTCAGTCGGATCGGCTGGGGGTGAGCATGAGCAAGACCTTGCAGATTCAGGCTGAAAATATGCGTGAACGGCGCCGGCAAAATATCAAAGAAGCAGCACTGAAGGCACCGATAAAGATGTTGTTTCCGCTGATCCTGTTTATCCTGCCAGCCTTGTTTATCGTTGTGCTATTGCCGTCGCTGCTGAACTTGGCGGTATATTTCGGCGGTTTTGGGCGATGAAGCAAATTGTTTTTGCGGTGAACGGGGCGGAGTTTAAAGTGCTGCTGGCGATGACCTTCTGGCAGCGGTTGAAGGGCCTTTTGGGAACTGGCAGCCTGCCAGCGGAGCAGGGTCTGCTGCTGCCCGGCTGCAGCAGCATCCACATGTTTGGCATGCGCTACCCCCTCGATATTATTTACCTTGATCGGGCGGGTACGATCTTAAAGGTTGTAGCAGAGCTTAAGCCCTGGCAGATCAGCGGCTGCTGGCAAGCCGCTGCGGTGCTGGAGGTGGGCAGCGGGACGGCTGCCCGGCAAGGCTGGCAGGCTGGAGTCCGTCTGGAACACTTAGGCTATGATGCCCATAAAGATGCGGTGGAAATAAAAACAGAACAGAGAATATAAAAACGGCATCGCTGTCAGGCGATGCCGTTTTCGTCAGCAGGCTGCCAGGCAGCCCTTATTTTTTTAAATGGAATGGCACAGTGGCGACAATGACATTTTTTTTCAAAATCAGCAGTGTCCGCAGCACAAGCCCTGTCTGGTTATGCAGCAGGCGATGCCACCATTTGCGGGTTTCAAATTCGGGGATCAATACAGTGATGTAATCGTTAGGTCCTTTTTCTTTGGAGAGCTCTTCGATATAATCAATCAGCGGCTGGATCACGAGCCGGTAAGGGGAATGTAGCGTTACCAGCTTGACCCCTGGATTCCAGCAGCGCCATTTATCTTCAACTTTTTGGGCGATATCATCAGAAGTTGCAATATGAACGGCCAGAACATCATCGCCAATGGATTTTGCATACTGCAGGGTATGGGCAATAACGCTGGTGGGGGTTGAAATCGGTACGATGACGATGTTTTTGCCGCCGGCAATTTCAACGGCCGTTTCGGGATTCATGTCTTCAAGCGGTAAATGC
>JBOFWE010000377.1:0-1389 GCA_051653465.1 Selenomonadaceae bacterium
GGGATCGCCGGGGTGTTGGCCGGGTGGCTGTATCTGAGCTTTCGGATTTCCCGGCGCTGGTCGGAATTCAGCAATCAACTGGGCGATGCCTTGGCGATGATGGCCAATGCGATGCGGTCTGGCTTCAGCTTTACGCAGGCAATGGATCTGATCGGAAAAGAAATGCGAGCGCCGATTTCCTTTGAATTTTTTAAAACGCTGGCTGAAATGCGGCTGGGTGCTGATGTGGAAACCGCACTGCTCAATATGGGACGACGCGTGCAGAGCTCGGACCTCGATCTGGTGATTACCGCGGTATTGATTCAGCGGCAGGTCGGAGGGAACTTGGCGCAAATTCTCGATATGATTGCGCAGACGATAAATGAGCGCATTAAAATGAAGCGTGAAATCAAGACGTTGACTGCACAGGGGCGGTTGTCGGGGTGGATTTTGGCCGCATTGCCGTTTGCTGTGGCGGGGATGATGGCCATGGTGAATCCCCGTTATATCGAACCCTTGTTTACCCAGAAAATCGGGCAGATCTTTGTCGGGGGAGCCTTAGTCCTTGAACTCATTGGCTTTATTATCATTCAGAAGATTGCCTCGCTAGATGTCTGATGCGGCACGGATTTTTTAAGACAGTTGGCTTTGGGGACGGAACCCCATTTTTTCAGGGGACACCCTCGCAAGAGGAAATATAAATTATTTAAGGGCAAGGGAGGAATTTATATGCTGAAGCGGATAGCAGAACTTGCAATGATTTGTGGCAGGCAAAAAGGGCAGGGAATTGTCGAATACGCACTGTTGCTGGCCTTTGTTGTCGCGGTCGCAGTCGCTGTTACCAGCACGAACACCGGGCTCGAAGCGGCAATTACTGGTGTGTTCAGCCGCGTGGTAACGGCTCTGGGCGCCGCTTGAAGGCAGTCCTTATTTTAGGAAGGGACAATGAAATTATAAAAAGGAGGAAGCTGTATGTTCAAGCATGTATGGCAGTTGACGAGTCTTTATAAGGGGCAAAAAGGGCAGGGCATTGTGGAGTATGCACTGTTGCTGGCCTTTGTTGTCGCGGTAGCCGTAGCTGTTACCAGTGATACCACCGGGCTCGAAACGGCAATTACAGGTGTTTTCAGCCGGGTCGTCACCGCGCTTACAGGAGCATAAGAATTCGGGGTGCGTAAGCCTCTTGTGATGTTGCAGGAGGCTACATATTTGGGGCGGGAGATAAGCATTGGAGGTGCAAGGGCATGTGTATTTATCAAAAGCAGCGGGGACAGTCCATCGTCGAGTTTGCTCTTATTTTACCGATTTTAATGTTTATTCTGATAGGCTTTGTCTATAGTGCGATGCTTTGCCATGACTACCTTGCACTGCAAGCTATTGCCCGCGATAGTGTCCGTTCGATGTCGATCG
>JBOFWE010000378.1:0-1140 GCA_051653465.1 Selenomonadaceae bacterium
TAAGACCGGCTGGACGAAAAAGGAAGATGATCTCGACAATCGCTACTATTCGATTATTCCTGACAGCAATGAAGATGTCGGTGCCCGGGTGCTCAAGCAGTATGTCGAAACCCATAAGGACTGGGCTTATCGCTATGCAATTCCCGAAGATCCGATAACAGTGCCGGCTCCGGCACCCGCTCCGGCAGCTGTGACGCCGCCGTCAGCAAATTAAAACGTTTATCCGATGACAAAGCCCGGACTGCTTGCAGTCCGGGCTTTGAATTTTTATCGCTTATTTGCTGATCATAAATGTGCCCAGCAGGCAGAAAATAACACCGATAACCTGACGGAGACTTAGCATCTCCCGGTAGATCATCATCCCCAGAAAAATCAGCAGCAGCGAAACGCCCGCATTGACAAGCAGGGAGCCCGTATTGATTTTCCAACCGCAGCGGTAGAGCAGAATATAGCCAAGCTCAATGCCGATCAGCGAGAATCCCAGGACGATGCTCGACCAGCTCAGCTGCGGCAGGTCTTTTATCAGATTGTTGCCGCTGGCCGCATAGGCGAAAAGGACACCGAAAAAACTTACCGCATAGCTGACCGATAGCGATAGCCAGGGATTGGCTGAAGTTGGGGTATTTTTTGTGGACAGATGGTAAAGAATATTAGAAATGATGATCAGCACCAGCAGCAGATAGGGATGCATTCTCATCACCTCTTTTGGTCAAGAGCTTTTCCATATAGATGTGCGGGCAGGCTTCATCAAGATATATCGCACCGGCAGGTCGGTACCCGGATTTTTCATAAAAGCTCATTGCCTGTACTTGTGCGGACAAGCCGATCATGCGCCCGCCTTCAGCTGCGATATTTTTTTCAACGATGTCCAGCAGGGCTTTGCCGATGTGACGGCCGCGCTGGTCTTTGGCGACCGCAATCCGCCCGAGAATATATTTTCCTCGCACCCTTTCATCCCTGTAATAACGGCAGACGGCAAGGGGGCGGTCCCGCTCATAAAAAACCAGATGGACAGCACGGTTGTCGATAGCATCGAATTCGTTTTTGAAGTGCTGTTCGGTGACAAAGATGTCTTCGCGTAATTTTTTTGCTTCCGGGGGCAGGTTTGTAAATTTTTTGTACATCATATGCAATTCCTCC
>JBOFWE010000379.1:0-2173 GCA_051653465.1 Selenomonadaceae bacterium
ACAGTTCTCCATAAACCTTGCCCCAGTTTCGGATTGGCATGCTCCATTTTTTCGTCGCTTCGAAGGTTGCTAGGTATAACGCCTTTAAAAGAGCCGTATCACTCGGAAATACACTGCGTTGGCGATTCAGCTTTCGATAAGGACGGTGGGGACGTTTCTTTTTTGGCAACAAGATAATATGCTCTGAAACCGAAAATGTTAAGTGAGTGTGAAGGTTGTCATCAAAGTGTCCAGTTATTAGTGGAAATCCTGCCCATATTATTAAAAAACGTTTTGATGACGAAAAAATTGAATTGCTTTTGAAACTTCGATGGTGGAGCTGGGATGAAGAAAAGATATTTGAAAATCTTGAAAAATTGGTTTTTGCTAATGATTTGGCTATCCTTGAAAAGCTGCTTGAAGGGTCGGAGCTGGAAAAAGGTGACAGTGACAGTAGGAAGGCATTTTCTTAGCGGCTTTTCTTTCTGAACTTTTTGTGGTAGACTGCTAATAAAATATTGAATTTATAGTAAAGGAGATTGAGGTTTATGTTCAAATGTGGTGTATTGGAACTTGTAATACGACGGGAGGGTTGTGTAAATTAATAAATACAAAAACCTCCCATAAGTTATCACTATGACTTTTAGGAGAATGAAAAATGAATAGAATAGATTTGAAGAAATTAGGGTTTACGGATAGATTTGCGGCTGAAGCTGCTTTATATAAAGGGCTTTATGTTGGCCGTGTTTTTTCTCAAGCGAAAGACTTATATAAGGTAATGTGTGAAAATGGTGAAATGATGGCAGGCGTATCTGGTAAATTGCGTTTTGAAGCGAAAACGCAATCTGATTTTCCGGCGGTAGGCGATTTTGTCATGCTTGACCGGAATGTAAATGCCAATGGGAAGGCCATTATTCATCAGGTGCTTTCAAGAAAAAGCGTCTTTATCAGAAAGGCGGCAGGAACGGCAAATGATGAGCAGGTTGTGGCGAGTAATGTCGACACGGTTTTCATCTGTATGTCGCTGAATAAAGACTTTAATCTGCGCCGGCTGGAACGTTACCTGTCCATTGCTTGGGATAGTGGAGCGATCCCTGTTATTGTTTTGACTAAATCGGATTTAGCTGACGAGGTGGAACAAAAACTCCATGAAGTCTATACTGTCGCCGTTGGGGTTGATGTTCTTGTTACCACGGTCCTGCGAGCGGATGGCTGTTTTCCGGTCCTGCGGTATATAAAAGAAGGCCAAACAATCGCGTTTGTCGGTTCATCAGGCGTTGGTAAATCTACGCTTATCAATCGCCTGCTTGGAGCAGATAAGCTGGAGACAAAAGGAACTGGCAAAGAGGATAAAGGCAGGCACACGACCACCAGGCGCGAGCTTATTTTGCTGGAAAATGGAGGCATTGTCATTGATACGCCGGGAATGAGAGAACTTGGGCTGGAAAGTGCCGATTTGTCTAAGACCTTTGCCGATATTGACGAGCTTTCCTTTCTGTGCAAATTCCATGATTGTACGCACGCCAGCGAACCGGGGTGTGCAGTGCAAAAAGCGATTTGCGATGGTATGCTTTCGAGCGCAAGGCTTTTAAGCTATCAAAAATTAAAGCGAGAGGCAAAATACGAAGGCCTTAATTTTAAACAAATTGAAACTACGAAGCTAAATGACATGTTTCATGTTATAGGTGGTATGAAAAATGCCCGCAAATTTGCAAAAGGTAAAAATCGGGACCGGTAAGAGCCTTCAGAAAGAAGGGCTTATCATTCAGGATCATCTGGAAAATAGCGAGTGATATGAAACGTCAATGCTAAAGGAAAAGCGACACGGTGAGTTTGCCGTGTCGCTTTTGTTTTGGAATGATCCGTTGGGATGCATCGCCGTGACAGCAGGAAGGTTTCTTTGGCAACAAGATTAATATGCCCATATATAGGCTTTGAAATATGTCAAAAAAGCGTTCCCAAGGACTCTGTCACTTTAAGAAAGACCAGCTATAAAGAGTCAAATAGGGCAGCGAGGGGATTAGAGAAATTTTTCAAAGTAAGAAATCAAGACGCCTTCAATATCGTATTCCTTGGTAACTTCATAACCATGCTTTTTGTAAAAATAATGGTTTCTCAACTTGTCGGAGGGCGTTTCCAAGGACCAATGCTTGGCGTCGGGAAAGCAACTGTCAATGAAATTCATGGCGGACTG
>JBOFWE010000380.1:0-3075 GCA_051653465.1 Selenomonadaceae bacterium
CTGTCCGACTGTCCAAAAACCATGAAGACAGATCTATTACGTAATCGGTTTGGCTGCCGGCATCCGCCTGCGCCTCGGGTACAAGCTTGGCGATCAGGTTCGTTATCGCATCATCCGGCTGAATGCTTTTCAGCGCCTGCAGGCCCGTGCATATCTTCCCAGCTTCTTCTGCCGAAAGAATACTTTTATTCACCTTATACCCTGCCAAAATGCCTACTCCGCCGCCAATTCCGGGATAGGATACAATCGGAACCCCCGATCCGCTCAGTGTCTCCAAATCCCGAAAAATGGTCCTTTTTGATACCTCAAAGCGATCCGCCAGGGCCTTCACGGTAATTCGCTCTACACTTGCCAAAACCGAAAGGATGGCAACCAGTCGTTCTATTTTCAAAATTCCACCGCCTTTCTAATGGCAATCAAGCCCAATCAACAAAAGCTATCTTCTAAAAATCCATCTGAATATATCCAATTACTGTGTAATTTTAAAACTTTCTCCCCCTTATTACAAGCATCTTGTTTTTTAAATACATTCATTATGCTCAGCAAAAGTCATGATTACATCCCCTCCACAATCAATAAGAATAAAAAATCATATATTGGGACTTTTGGTATAGATAAGGTAATGTAATGTTAAAAAATATGTTATAATTTTTTTATCGATACGCAAGATTCGCAAACTGATATGCACTAATTAATACTTTATAAATTAGTCTCATACAAAAGTATTAATTAAATTTAAATAAGCAGGAGTAGATGAGATGAAACTCTATAGTATATACTCATTTTTAAAAATCCTTTTCTTCATTTTAACAGTACATAGCCTGCTTACACGAAAAAAAACCATAAAATTCTGTATTGTTGCTTTTATATTAAATACATTATTTGTTTTTTCAACTGGCATTTATCTTCCAGAATATATACATAACGAGGGAAACTTTAAGATTATTATGTATTGTATCACCTTTTCTTACCTAATATATCTTAACTTAGTTTTTGAAGAATCCTTATCAAAAAAAGTATTTACCCTATTCAGTGTTTGGATGTTTTCCACAATTACACTTTTTATTGCTACACCATTGGCAGAATTGGTTTCCGGTATTTATGATGTTAACTATACCCAAAACCTTATATATTTTTTTAGAAATAGTATATCTATGCTCTTCCTATTAGCATCTTATTTTTGGCTCGGTAAACATTATAGAGCAATTCTTAACTTAGTGTCTGACAAAACCATAAGGTATATGTCTTTATATCCAATTATTTCCTTTTTATTGTTAATTACTAACTTTACAACACCAACATACATTTCACAGTTAAATAATTTTAATTCCATCTATGACATGATATTGTTTTTATTATTTATAATTGTGGGATATATACTTGTATTTTTAGGAATATCTTCGGCAGCTCAAATAGTTTCCATGCAATATGAAATGGAGAAATTGGAGTTGATCTCAAAAACCGATCCATTAACGGGATTATACAACAGAAGATCTATCAGGGAAAAACTTGAATATGAGTTTATACATTATAAAAAAACTAAAAATAATTTTTCAGTTATCATTGCAGATATCGATTATTTTAAGAAGATAAATGATACCTTCGGACATGACTGTGGGGATCAAGTGTTGAAAAAAGTAGCCCAAATTTTACAAGATGCAGTTGGGGAACGAGGCTTTGTATCGAGATGGGGCGGGGAAGAATTTCTTATCTTGCTTCCAGAAACAAAAGTCGAAGATGCCCGTATACTCGCAGATAGAACCAGAAAAATTATCGAAGAAGAAATCATCGATTATAATGGAATTCAAGTATCCATTACGTCGACCTTTGGAGCGAGCGTTAATGAAGAGCATGAACGGATTGATGATACAATAAAAAAAGCAGATGATGCATTATTTAAAGGGAAAAATTTGGGACGGAACTGTGTTGTTTCTATTTAAGTATACTTTTTGCGCTCAGCTAAAATCCACATATAGAAAAAGCCACGAAATTCGTGGCTTCATAAGTAATTCGGCGTTGAATGGTGAAAACGAACCATAACCGTACCATCGTTAATAAAAAGGAACCTTCTCCACTGCCGTCCTAATGTTATCCTTTTTATGAGGATATCCTCATCCTATCACTTGCATAAGCAGGTTGATTATCAGCTGCTACTTTTTTCCCATGCACAAAATAGTATAAAATGATAGATAAAAACACAGCAACAGCCATTGTTATATACATGCCGCGAAAACCAAGGATAGGAATTATCTTTCCTATTAAGAAAGGCCCCATTCCGACTCCTAGGTCAAGACAAAACAAAAAGGTTGCCGTAGCAAATCCAATTCGGTGCTGCGGCACTTTTTTTGTGGCAATAGCTTGTGTGCAAGACATAATTGTTCCAAAGCCAAGGCCAATTAACCCTCCGGCTAATAAAAGGGTGAAGCCGGATTCTGCTTGACTAAGTAATATTAAACTTAACGTAAATAATAGCAATGCCGGATACATAACAATATTATCCCCTTTAACATCCAACAATCGCCCCGTAAATGGTCTTGAAATCAAAATTAAGACAGCATATACAATAAAAAAGAAACTTGCCGCACTTGATAAATTAATATTTATTGCATAAGAATTTAAAAAGGTCAGTATACTTGAGAAAGCCATTCCTGTCAGAAACATAATAATCGAAATAGGAATAGTACTTTTCTCAAAAAAACATTCTCCCTTAAATTCTTTCACCGTATCCAGCTGTTTATTGGGGAGTCTTGTTTCAGGTATCTGCACAAATAACATGATGATAATGCTCGCTACAGAAAATCCTGTACATACAGCAAACATCATATTAAAATCAGCATGTTGCATGATAAAGATTCCCATGAAAGGGCCCAGCGCCGAAGCCATCGTCATGCTTAACGAAAAGTAACTTATTCCTTCTCCTCGCCGTTCAACCGCAACAAGATCCGTTATAACGGTTGGCATAACTGTGGTGGCAAAGCCAAACGCCGCCCCGTGGATAAAACGAACCACTAGCAATAAACCTAAGTTATTTGCTGGAAAATATAACAGCGCCGCCATAAAAAACAGCGCCAAACT
>JBOFWE010000381.1:0-1578 GCA_051653465.1 Selenomonadaceae bacterium
ACGTTTCGCATTACGAGCATTAAGTGTCAGGGGCGGTTTACGCAAGCGCAAATGCTCGAAATGGCAGCCTACGCTGAGTGCTATGCCGGTCACCCGCTGGCCCTGGCGCTGCGCAAGGCCTATGGCGAAATTGATGAAAGTTTGATTGATAAATATGAAGAGGTAGCGGGGGCTGGCGTGAAGGTCAGCTTCAGGCAGCAAACGATTCTGGCCGGCAGCCGGCGCCTGATGGCGGAGGCCGGATTTGCTGCGGCAGAGGTCGTGGGGGATGGCAGTGCGGTTCATCTGGCGGTTGATGATCATTATGCGGGGTATATTCTGCTGGAGGATGAGGTAAAGCCAAATGCGGCAGCTGCGGTCAAGGGGCTTCGTCAGCTGGGGGTTTCGCGGATTTCAATGCTGACGGGGGACCGGCACTCCGTAGGGGAAAAAATTGCTGCCGGACTGGGGATTGATGATCTTCATGCGGAGCTTTTGCCACAGCAAAAGGTGATGGAACTGGAGCGTATTTTGCAAAATTCTCTGGAATCTGGGCGGACGGCTTTTGTCGGTGACGGGGTAAATGATGCGCCGGCGTTGGCACGGGCGGATATCGGCATTGCCATGGGGGCGGCCGGAGCGGCGGCAGCGATTGAAGCGGCTGATGTCATTTTAATGACGGATAATCCGGAATCTCTGCTGACGGCAGTACGAATATCACGCCGGACACAGCGTATCATTTGGCAAAATATCGTACTGGCTCTCGGGGTCAAAGCACTGGTCATGTTGCTGGGAGTATTTGGGTTAGCCAATATGTGGGAAGCGGTATTTGCCGATGTCGGTGTAACCTTGCTGGCGGTGGGCAATTCTCTCCGGGCACTTAATACGCGGGCTTTATAAAAATAATAATAAGGCGGAATCTGCTGACAATTCATCAGCAGGGCCCGCCTTATTCATTATATAACACAATTAAACGTAAATAAAGAAAATACGGAAAATTACAAAAAGAATGAAATGTCAGGCAGGAAAAAAAGCAAGAAGCGCGAAATATACTTGTATACAACCACAATATCTAGTGATGAGAAGGAGGCGCATAACTAACTAATTTTTGAAATGAGAAAAAGGAGGCGCAGCGCTTGGCGTGAAGAGATTCAGATGATGATACGAAACAGTTCATCCGGGAAACAGAGGGGAGCAGATGATGATGAATAACTTTCAGGCGATACAACAAATCGTCATGAGTTGCTCTGTCGACAGCATGGCTGATTATATCATGGATTGTGAATATCAATGTGCTTACTGCATTTATAACAGTATGGTCGATGGCTGCAGTGAAAATGGCTGCAAGGACGGGATCAAAGAGTTTTTGCAAAAGGAGGTATGACAAATGGCTACGGCAATATCAAATCGGACTTTAGCTGAACGTCTGTCCAAACAGGCGAACGGAAACTGTGGAAAATGTGTCTGCGAGGGCTTGTGCCGCGCAGGCACACGGGATTGTGTGGAAAATATTCTTATGTGGCTGACGGCGGACAGCTGCAGTGCAATTGAGTCATCAGCCGATTCAGCACAGGCCTAGACGCAATGCGGCATGAAAGC
>JBOFWE010000382.1:0-1142 GCA_051653465.1 Selenomonadaceae bacterium
CTGAGGCCCATAAGTTCACGGATCAATCAAATATTCGCATTGGAGTGCAGACTTTTGCCGAGAAAAAATTATCATTAAAGGGACCTAATATACGGATCTATGATCCCCCCAATTATATTCCCCGGGATATTAATCCTGAAGAATACCATAAAAAGGACGGGGTCCTGCGGCTGGGTTTTTTTGGACAGTACCGCAAAGAAAAGAAGCTCGACGCCTTTTTACAGGTATACGGAACCTGTAAATTTAATCGTCCGGTCAGGCTGATTGTGCAAGGGGCTACACAGACACCGGAGGATGCTGCTGATTTTGACCGCATTATTCAAAAATATCAACAAGACCAAGGGATTGAGTTTTGGCATAAAGCGCTAATTGGAATTGATTGGCAGAAAGGACTGGCAAGTGTGGATGCCATTGTGATGCCATATGGAAATGATCGATATCTTTATCATACATCGGCTATTTTGTCGAATGCGATCGGGTATAGAAAAAGTGTGATCAATGCCGATAATGTCAACCCAGAAGTTCTCAGCCAGTTTAAAATAGGACTTGATTTTAAACATGACGATCAGGAGAATCTCAGGCTGGCAATTGAAAATTTTGTAAATACATATGATGCGCAGGCGGTGTTGTATCAACAACAGCTGCAGGCTGCGTATGAAAAGTTTTCTCCGGCAAAGCTGGCGGCAAATATAGTGGCTCTTGCCAGTGATTAGAAGAAAAGCAGGTGGATGGTTTGTATAATCGTATTCTTGTAATAAATCTTATGCATATTGGGGATTTGCTGCTGGTAACGCCCGTGCTCCGAACCTTGAGAACAAATTATCCGCAGGCGCATATTGCCCTCTTGGCGGATAAAAAGTTACGAGATCTTGTGCGGTGCAATCGCCATATTGACGAGCTCATAGAAATAGATAAAAAAGGGTATCATAATACATTGCCGCATTATATCCAATTTATTGGTGAGATTCGTCGGCGTAAATTTGACCTGGTGATAAACCTTCACGCAAATGAGCGGGCATCGTTCATTGCCGCATGCAGCGGCGCAAAAAAAATTGTTGGATATGCAACTCCTGTTGCGGGCTGGTTTTTTGATCAGGTACTGCCAAATAAAAAAGCGACCATGCATCAGATTCATTCCCACT
>JBOFWE010000383.1:0-1167 GCA_051653465.1 Selenomonadaceae bacterium
ATCGGATCAACTACCACTCGCTTCATTCATCATACACATCCTTTTCCGGTTCATATTCGACCGGCTTCTTTTCCGGATCGAGATCATATCTGGCCCGCTTCTTCTTCTGCACTACCGACATGGCAATATGCCCGCCAACGCCGGCAACTGTACCGGCAGCAATCGCTGCCCCAATCCGATCGACATCGCCCAGCGGTCCGTATTTTTCCATGCGATCATAAAAGGACGTATCCCCCCAGAAATGATCATTGCTGCAGCCTATGCAGCCATGTCCCGACTGAATCGGATAGGACAGCCCGTTCCACCAGCGCAGATTCCCACAGGAATTATACGTTTCCGGACCACGACAGCCGAGTTTGTACAGACACCAGCCAGCTTTGGCCCCGGCGTCATCAAATTTTTCGGCAAACATCCCCGAATCAAAAAACGGGCGCCGGTAGCAGGTGTCATGAATTCGGTTGCCATAAAACTGTTTGGGCCGGCCTTCACTGTCAAGCGGCGGCAATTTGCCAAATAAGGCATAATGCATAATAACCCCAGTCATAACCTCCGGAATCGGAGGGCAGCCCGGCACCTTCACGATGGGACGCCCGCCGACGATATAGCTGACTGCGACCGATCCGGTCGGATTTGGTTTGGCGGCCTGAATGCCGCCACCCGAGGCGCAAGAGCCGTATTCAATAATCGCCGCGGCATTTTCAGCTACTTCCTTGATCAGGGACGTAAAGGTGCGTCCCCCCGTCATGCAGTAGATGCCATTGTCAGCCGTCGCCACTGCGCCTTCAACGGCCAGAATATACTTGCCGGCATATCGCTTCATCGTATCCTGCAGATGTGCTTCAAACGGCTCACCGGACCCCGCGCTCAGTGCATGGCTGTACTCCAAGGCTATCGAATTAAGCAAAACATCGGAAGCCAGCGGCGTTCCTGACCGGATAAAGGATTCATCACAGCCTGTACACTCCTGTCCATGCAACCAGATTACAACCGGCAAAGAATTTTTTTCCGCCGCCGCCACAACCTGTGACAGCATTCCCGGGCCAAGACCGAGCATGCCGGTAAGCGCCACACACGATTTGATAAAACTGCGCCGACTGATGCCTTTCCGTAAATACACTTCCCACATAGAATCCAATCTGTCCACAATATCCCTCCTCATTTAGCTGC